>JAJYBX010000284.1 GCA_021778785.1 Acidobacteriota bacterium | reverse complement strand
TGCGGAAGGGCGAGGCCCTCTACTCCAGCGTGGTCATGCGGTACACCGACCGCGTGGACCCCAAGGCCGTGAACGATTTTGCCGAGCAGCTGGCCCGGCGCAGCGGCATCGACGATCTGCGGAGCATCCAGCCCGGCCAGCTCATCAAGATCCCCGTCTCCGCCCTGGCCGATCCCTTCCAGCCCGAGGGCACCGTGGGCTTGGCCGAGGAGCGGGAGGTGCGGGCCGAGGTGCGCCGGACGGTCCGCGTGGAGGCCGGCCCCAAGCTCAAGGGCGTCCGCATCGTGGTGGACGCGGGACACGGCGGGGTGGATATCGGCGCCGCCGCCAACGGGGCCTGGGAGTCGGACTTCGTCTACGACATCGCCATGCGCGTCCGCCGCCTGCTGGAGCAGGAGACCGATGCGCAGGTGAGCAGCACCATCCGCTACCCCGGCCTGGGCTTCCGCCCCCGCGACAGCATCCGGACCCCGAGCCACGCGGCGGAGATCCTCACCACGCCGCCCTTCGCCAACGACGGCGAGAGCCCCACCGCGGTGAGCGTCCACCTGCGCTGGGTGCTGGCCAACGAGCTGTTCTCCGAATTCATCGCGAAGCATGGCGATCCGAAGAAGACCCTCTTCATCAGCTTCCACGCCGACAGCCTGCACCCCAGCTCGCGGGGGACCATGGTCTACGTGCCGGGCGCGGCCCTGGTGCCGGCCCGTTTCGCCCTCAACGGCGCCCGGGCGGGCCGGGTGGCGGAGATGAAGCGGTTCTCCCGCGTCGCCTTCACCCCGCGCCAGAAGCTCCAGGGCGAGGCCCGCAGCCGGCAGTTCTCCGAGACGCTGCTGAAGGCGCTGGGACGGGGCGACATCCTCGTCCACCAGAACCGCCCCATCCGGAATGTCGTGATCCGGAACGGCGTGAAATGGGTGCCCGCCGTGATCCGCTACAGCACCAGCGCCACCAAGGTCCTGGTGGAGGTGGCCAACCTCGCCAACGACGAGGATGCGGCCAACCTGCGGGATCCCGGCTTCCGCGAGCGGTACGCCGTGGCGGTGGTGAACGCCATCCGGGCGTACTATCGGGGGTAGCCGCCCTGGCCCAGACGGGAACTGCCATGCGACGCCTGTGGATCCCCCTCGTCCTGTTCCTGGCCGTCGGCCTCGCCTGCCGCCGGGCCGACCCCGTCCCGCCGACGGCGGCCCGCATCGTCATCCGCTTCCTGGACCGGGATGCGGTGCTGGCCCTGCCGTCGGTCCCGCCGGAGGGCACCTGGCGTCTCATGAACGCCGGCCAGTGGGAGCCCCTGGACCTGCGCTGGAAGCCCGGGCCGCCCCGGATCGGCGCCACGGTCGTGGGGCGCACCGCCCCCGACTGGGTGATGCTGGAGGACCCCTCCGGCGAGAGCCATCGCGTGGTCATGCGGGGCCCCGGCCCCGAGGAGCTGGCTCGGCGCAACGAGCGCCTGGATCCAGATGAAGTCGATGCCCTGGCCGTCCTGGGCCTCCTCTGGGCCCTGGCCTGGTCCCGGCACTGAGGGGATTGTGCAAACCTAGTGTTGCGAGGCATCCTGGAGGGAATCACCCCCTGGAGGTCCCCATGCGCGGGCGCCCATCCTTCGCATTCCTGCTGGCCACGGCCCTGGCCGCGCAGACGCCCCTGACCTATCCGGCCACCCGGAAGGGGGACGTGGTGGACGACTACCACGGCACCAAGGTGGCCGACCCCTACCGCTGGCTGGAGGATGAGAACGCCCCGGAGACGAAGGCCTGGGTGGAGGCCGAGAACAAGGTGACCTCCGCCTACCTCGACCAGATCCCCGAGCGCGACGCCATCCGGACCCGCCTGACCCGGCTGTGGGACTTCGAGAAGTACAGCGCCCCCAGCAAGCGCGGGAAGCACTACTTCTACAGCACCAACACGGGCCTGCAGAACCAGGCGGTGCTCTACGTCACCGACCGCCTGCAGGACCGGGGCCGGGTGCTGCTGGATCCCAACGCCCTCAGCCCCGACGGCACCACCGCCCTCAGCGGGATGTCGCTCTCGGAGGACGGCTCGCTCATGGCCTACGCCCTGTCCAAGGGGGGCGCGGACCTGGTGGTCTGGAAGGTCCGCCGCGTGGCCACGGGCCAGGACCTGCCCGACGAGCTGCCCCTGGGCCGCAGCGGCGTGAACGCCTGGGCCAAGGACGGCTCCGGCTTCTACTACACCCGCTATCCCCTGCCGAAGGACCGCAGCGCCCTCACCGGCGTCTTCCGGAACCAGCAGCTCCTCTTCCACAAGCTGGGGACGCCCCTGGCGCAGGACAGGGTGGTCTACGAGCGGCCGGACCACCCGGACTGGGGCTTCCGCGCCCACGTCACGGACGACGGCGCCTGGCTGGTGGTCTCCCAGAACGAGGGCACGGGCCAGCGGCGGCGGATCTTCCTCCAGGATCTCCGGAAGCCCGGCGCCCAGGTCGAGCCCTGGCTGGACGGCTTCGACGCCGCCTACCAGGTCGTGGGCAACGATCGCGACACCTTCTACGTCTT
The DNA here is from genome assembly GCA_021778785.1 of Acidobacteriota bacterium. Lineage (GTDB taxonomy): Bacteria > Acidobacteriota > Holophagae > Holophagales > Holophagaceae > Geothrix. The sequence continues at coordinate 1,227 of JAJYBX010000284.1, read as the reverse complement.
CACCGACCACGACGCCCCCCGGGGCCGCCTCGTGGCCATCCGGAAGGGCCATCCCCAGGCGAAGGACTGGCAGGAGCTCATCCCCCAGGCCAAGGGCCAGGATGTGCTGGCGGGCGTGAACCTGGTGGCCAATCGCTTCGCGGCCACCTGGCGGGTGGACGCCCTCCAGCGGGTGCGCCTCTACGATCTGAAGGGCCGGCTCCAGAAGGAGATCGCCCTCCCGGGCGTGGGGACCCTGGCCGGCTTCGGCGGGCGCCGGAAGGACCGCGAGACCTTCTACAGCTTCACCAGCTACAACCTCCCCCCCACGCTCTACCGCTACGACTTCGCCACCGGGAAGAGCGCCGTCTTCCGCCAGCCCAAGGTGGCCTTCGATCCCGCCCGCTTCGAGGTGAAGGAGGCCTTCTACACCAGCAAGGACGGCACCCGCGTGCCGCTGTTCCTCGCCTACCGGAAGGGCCTGAAGCTCGACGGCCAGAACCCCACGCTGCTCTACGGCTACGGTGGCTTCAACATCCCCGCGGCCCCGGCCTTCGCGCCCGCGAACCTGGCCTGGATGGAACTGGGCGGCGTCTACGCCCAGGCGGCCCTCCGCGGCGGCAGCGAGTACGGCAAGGCCTGGCACGACGCCGGCCGGCTGGCGAACAAGCAGAACGTCTTCGACGACTTCATCGCCGCCGCCGAGTGGCTCATCCGCGAGAAGTACACGAGCACGCCGAAGCTGGCCATCATGGGCGGCTCCAACGGCGGCCTGCTGGTGGGCGCCTGCATGACCCAGCGGCCCGATCTCTTCGGCGCCTGCCTGCCCATGGTCGGCGTCATGGACATGCTGCGGTACCACACCTTCACCATCGGCTGGATGTGGAAGAGCGACTACGACGTGTCCAGCGATCCCGCAGGGTTCAAGCGGCTCATGGCCTACAGCCCCCTGCAGAACCTGAAGCCCGGCGTGGCCTACCCGCCCACCCTGGTGACCACCGGCGACCATGACGACCGCGTGGTGCCCGCCCACAGCCACAAGTTCATCGCCACCCTCCAGGCCGACCAGGCCGGCCCCGCCCCCGTCCTCACCCGCATCGAGACCATGGGCGGCCACGGCGCCGGCAAGCCCACCGGCAAGGTCCTCGCCGAGCGCGCCGACCAGTGGGCCTTCCTCGTGAAGAACCTGCACATGACCCTCCCCCCCGACTTCGGGAAAGAGCCCCAGCCTTGATTCCAGCCGCCCTC
>JAJYBX010000283.1 GCA_021778785.1 Acidobacteriota bacterium | reverse complement strand
CCCCGGTTCCGGCTGTGCATCGTGGGGGGCGGCGAGGCCCTCGCCGGCTTCCGGGCGGACGTGGCGGCACGGGGCCTGCAGGAGGTCGTCCACTTCCTCGGGAAGCGGTCGGACGTGCCGAGGCTCCTGAAGGCGGCCGACGCGTTCGTGCTCTCCTCGGCCTGGGAGGGCCTTCCCAATGCGGTGATGGAGGCCCTGGCCTCGGGCCTGCCGGTCGTGGCCACGGATGTCGGCGGGATCCGGAGCCTGGTCGAGCCCGGCCGGTCCGGCTGGATCGTCCCGCCGCGGGATACCGGGGCCCTGGCGACCCGGATGCTGGCCATGATGGCGATCGGGGCCCCCGAGCGGCAGCGGATGGGGGAGGCCGGCCGCGAGCGCATGACCCTCCACTTCGACCAGGGGCGCATCGCCGATCAGTGGGAGCGGCTGATCCAGGACACGTCGGCCTCGATCCGGGGCCCCAGGCCCAGGCAGGCGCCCGCCTTCGTCATCTCCCTGGATTTCGAGCTGCTCTGGGGCATGTGCGACAAGCGGTCCGTCGCCTCCTACGGCGACCACCTTCTGGGGGAGCGCGAGGCCATCCCCGCCATGCTCAAGCTGTTCCAGCAGTACGGCGTCAAGGCGACCTGGGCCTCGGTGGGCATGGCGCTGTTCGACCGCCGGGAGGACCTCCTCCGGAACCTGCCGGAGCTGCTGCCCACCTATGCGAAGCAGCACCTGGACCCCTACCGGATCCTGGACGAGATCGGCGAGGACGAGCGGTCCGACCCGTACCACTTCGGCCTCTCCCTGGCGCGCCAGATCCTCGACTGCGAAGGCATGGAGCTGGGGAGCCACACCTTCTCCCACTACTACTGCCTCGAGGAGGGGCAGACCGAGGCCCAGTTCCGCGCCGACCTGGAGGCCTCCATCGCCGCCATCCAGCGCCTGACCCAGCGGCCCGTCAGCTTCGTGTTCCCCCGGAACCAGTTCAACCCCGCCTATCTCCCCGCCTGCGCCCAGGCCGGGTTCACCTGCTTCCGGGGGAACGAGCGATCCTGGATCTACCGCGAGACGGCCGACGGGGAGCAGCCGATGGTCCGCCGGGGGATCCGGCTGCTGGACCACTACGTGAACCTGACCGGCCCCAACGGGTTCGTCCCGCACGAGGAGGGCGGCCTGATCAACTGTCCCTCCAGCCGCTTCTTCCGCCCCGTCCATCCCCTCCTGCGGCCCCTGGAGGGCCTGCGCATCCGGCGCATCCAGGCCGCCATGGAGGCGGCGGCCCGGGGGGGCAAGAGCTTCCATCTCTGGTGGCACCCCCACAACTTCGGGGCCCATATCGGGGAAAACCTGGCGAACCTGGAGGCGCTGTTGCGCTTCCACGTGGTCCTGCGGGACCGCTACGGGGTGGTTCCCATGACCATGCGCGAGGTGGCGGACAGGGCCCTCACCGGGTACGGCAGCCTGGCCCGGCCGCCCTTCCCCGGGCTGGCCACGGAGAGGAGCTGACCCTGTCGCGTCCTGGCATCAGGGCCCACCCGGGGCGCTTCCGGCCGGGGGCGGGAGGCGCGGCTTTCCCGACCCCGACGGAGATAACGGTTTTGCGGCGTCCGCAACATTCTCATTGGCCGTATGGTCTCAAATACGAAATAATCGCTCTCGCTGAATCAGTACGCAGCAAGAAGACCATCCATCCAGCAGGGCTCTCTCGGAGTGGGACAACATGCGCATCGTCGTTGTGGGCCTCGGTTACGTAGGACTTCCCCTCGCGCTGGAATTCGCGAAGAAGTTTCCCGGCACCGTCGGCTTCGATATCCACGCGGAGAAGGTCGCCGAACTCCGGGCGGGGGTGGACCGCACCCGGGAGGTGGACCCCGAGGCCCTGCGGACCACGACCCTGAAGATGACCGCCGACCCCGAGGACATGCGGGGCGCCGAGGTGTACGTCGTGGCGGTGCCCACGCCCATCGACAACTGGAACCGGCCGGACCTCACGCCCGTCCTCAAGGCGAGCGAGACGCTCGGCAAGGTGATCGGCAAGGGCGCCATCATCGTGTACGAATCCACCGTCTTCCCCGGCGTCACGGAGGAGATCTGCGGGCCCGTCCTGGAGAAATTCTCGGGGCTCAGGAGCGGCCAGGACTTCAAGCTCGGCTACTCGCCGGAACGCATCAATCCCGGCGACAAGGTCCACACGGTGGACCGGATCGTGAAGGTGGTCTCCGGGCAGGATGCGGCGACCTGCCGGCTCCTCGCCGAGGTGTACGGCGCCGTCATCCCCGCGGGCATCCACCAGGCCAGCTCCATCAAGGTGGCCGAGACGGCCAAGGTGATCGAGAACACCCAGCGCGACATCAACATCGCGCTCATGAACGAACTGGCCATCATCTGCGAGAAGGTGGGGATCCGCACGGCGGAGGTGCTGGCCGCGGCCCGCACCAAGTGGAACTTCCTGCCCTTCAGCCCCGGGCTCGTCGGCGGCCACTGCATCGGCGTGGATCCCTACTACCTCACCACCAAGGCCGAGGAGCTGGGCTACCAGCCCCAGGTCATCCTCGCGGGGCGCCGGATCAACGACAGCATGGGCGCCTACGTGGCCCAGAAGCTGGTGAAGCTGCTCATCCAGCAGGCGATCCAGGTCAAGACCGCGCGGGTCGGCATCCTCGGGCTCACCTTCAAGGAGAACGTCCACGACATCCGGAACAGCAAGATCCCGGACATCGTCGAGGAGCTGCGCCAGTTCGGGATCGATCCCATGGTCCACGATCCCCTGGCCGATCCCGAGCACACCCACGAGGAGTACGGGATCCGCCTCTCCCCCTTCGACGCCTTCCGGAACCTGGATGCCGTGGTCTTCGCGGTCAACCACCAGGTGTTCCTGGCCGGCGGGGCCGCTTCCCTCCGGGCCTGCCTCAAGCCGACCTCGGTGTTCGTGGACGTGAAGTCCTGCTTCCGTCCCGAGGAGTTCCCCGAACCCATCGCCTACTGGAGCCTGTGATGAGTCTCTACCAGGCGCTCTGCGAAGACCTCCACGCCCGCCCCAAGCGGTGGCTCGTGACCGGCGTGGCCGGCTTCATCGGCTCCTCCATCCTCCAGAAGCTGCTGGAACTGGACCAGACCGTGGTCGGGCTGGACAACTTCTCCACCGGGAAGCCCTGGAACCTGGAGAACGTGCGGCAGGGCCTTCCGCCCGAGGCCTGGAAGCGCTTCACCTTCATCGAGGGGGACACCCGGGACCTGGCCACCTGCCGGAGGGCCTGCGAGGGCGTCGAGGTCGTGCTGCACCAGGCGGCCCTGGGCTCCGTGCCCCGTTCCATCCAGGATCCCATCGCCAGCCACCAGTCCAACGTGGACGGCCTCCTGAACATGCTGGTGGCGGCCCGGGACGCGGGCGTGAACCGGATGGCCTACGCCTCCTCGAGCTCGGTCTATGGCGACGACGCCGGCCTGCCCAAGGTCGAATCCCGGACCGGGCGCCCGCTGTCGCCCTACGCCCTGACCAAGGTCATCGGCGAGCAGTACGCGGCCATGTTCGCCATGACCTACGGGTTCAGGCCCATCGGGTTCCGCTACTTCAACGTCTTCGGTCCCCGCCAGAACCCCGACGGACCCTACGCCGCGGTGATGCCCAAGTGGCTGCACGCCCTCACGGATGGGGAGGCCTGCACCATCCACGGCGACGGGGAGACGAGCCGCGACTTCTGCTTCATCGCCAATGCCGTCCAGGCCAACCTCCTGGCGAGCGCGGCCCCGGAGACGGCCCTGGGGGAGGTG
>JAJYBX010000282.1 GCA_021778785.1 Acidobacteriota bacterium | reverse complement strand
TTGGTGTCTTGGTGTCTTGGTGGTGAAAGCCTTTGTTCTGAAGGGCCTCAGGCGCCGGGCGTGATCCGCGCGTAGAAGCTGGTCCGCCGGAGGTTCTCCTCCACCTTGAGGGGTTGCTGGAGGGGGGGGAAGGCCCGCTGCTCGCAGTCGGTGCGCTCGCAGAGGCGGCAGGTGACGCCGATGGGCACGGGCGGCTGGTCCAGGCGCACCCCGTCGGCGTAGACCAGCTCCTTGGCGTGGCCCATGTCGCAGCCGAGGCCCAGGGCCTGGGTGGCGTGCTGGCCCCGGTAGCCGCCGGTGTCCTTCTGGAGGGTGCGGGCGATGCAGAAGTACTTCCGCCCGTCGGGCATGACGCTCACCTGGGTGCGCACGAGGCCCGGGGTGAGGAAGGCGGCGTGGGCGTTCCAGCGGGGGCAGGCGCCGGAGAACCGGGCGAAGCGGATGCCCGTGGCCGAGAAGCTCTTGGAGATGTTCCCGGCGATGTCGATGCGCAGGAAGTGGAAGGGCACGCCCTCGGCGCCGGGGCGGCGGAGGGTGGTGAGCCGGTGGCAGACCTGCTCGAAGCTGGCCTGGAAGCGGCGGCCCAGGAGCTCGATGTCGTAGCGCTCGGCCTTCGCGGCCTGGAGGAACCGCTCGTAGGGCATGAGCACGGCCCCGGCGAAGTAGTTGGCCAGGGCCACCCGGGCCAGGGCCCGCCCGCTGGCGGTGCGCAGCAGCGGATGGTCCGTCAGGGCGTCCAGGAGGTCGCTGTGGTCCAGGAGGGCCAGCTGGTGGGCCAGCTGGAAGGCCCGGCTCCGCAGGGGCAGCAGCTCGGAGAGGCTGATGAGCCGGCGCTCGGGATCGTAGCGGCGGAGCAGGCCGGGGCCGTCCGCGGCCCGATGGACGCGCACCTTCAGCCCCCGGGCCACCACGGCGGCCACCAGGCCGGGGTAGAGGGCGTCGGGGTCCAGGTGCCCCTCGGCCCAGAGGGCCTCGGCCGCCGCCTCCAGGTCGGGGAAGTGGTTCATGGCCTGTTGGATGAAGTCGTTGACCTCCTCGGAGGGCAGGCGGGTGGCTTCGGGATCGAAGCCCTGGCCGTCGCTGAGCCGGGCGGACAGGCTCTCCAGGCCCTCCTGGGCGTGCTGGTAGGCCCGGTAGAGCTCGAAGACGCCCCGGGCCAGCTGGGGGCTGTTCTGCACCAGCTCCCGCACCTCCTGGGCCTGGAGGCCCAGAGGCTCGAAGAGGGGATCGCCGAAGGCCTCCAGGAGGTCGTCGGTCAGCCGGAGGTCCTGCTCCGGGGCCAGGGCCTTCAGGTCCAGGTGGAACTGCTGGGCCAGGCGGATGAGCAGGGGGGCCGTGAGGGGCCGCTTGTTCCCCTCGATGAGGTTCAGGTAGCTGGGGCTGATGCCCAGGGACTCGGCCAACTGCACCTGGCTGAGCCCCTCCTGGCGGCGGAGGAGCCGGATCTTGGCCCCCAGGCGGGCGGCGGGCTTGGCGGGCGCAGCGGCGGGCATAGACACCTCATTTACATGAATTGACAAGACGTGACGAACGCATTGACAAAAATTTTCTGATTAACCCCAATCAAACCAGCGACTCATTGCTTCTGTGGATTGTAGGTCAATCTTTGACATCAAGCCACCCGGAGTCGTTGCATGTCCACACCTCTTTTCCCAGCAGGCATCGAATGGCAGGGCCCCCTGGGGTCCCGCGAAGCGGGCTTCGGCCCCGAGGATGCGGCCCTTCTGGGTCCCGCCGCCCTGGTCTTCATCGCGGGCCTGGTCCGCGCCTTCCGGGCTCCCCTGGACGTCCTGCTCGCCGAGCGCCGGGAGCGGCAGCGCCGCTTCGACGCCGGGGAGCGTCCCCGCTTCCTGCCCGAGGCGCATCCGGCCCGGTCCGGGGACTGGCGGGTGGCCCCGGCCCCCGCGGACCTCCTGGACCGGCGCGTGGAGATCACCGGTCCCCCCGAACCCAGGATGCTCGTCAACGCCCTGAACAGCGGGGCGAAGGTCTACATGGCGGACTTCGAGGACAGCCTCGCGCCCCTGCCCGGGAACCTGCTGGAGGGCCAGGCCGCCCTGCACGCCGCCGTGCGCCGCCAGCTCTGCTTCCAGGACCCCGCCAGCGGGAAGGCCTACGCCCTGAAGGACCGCACCGCCGTGCTCATGGTGCGGCCCCGGGGCCTCCACCTGGTGGAGCGGCACCTGGTGGTGGACGGCCGGCCCGTGCCGGCCTGCCTCTTCGACGCGGGCCTCTTCCTCTTCCACAACGCCCGGGAGCTGGTGGCGCGGGGCACGGGCCCCTACCTCTACCTGCCCAAGCTGGAGGACGCCGCGGAGGCCCGCTGGTGGAACGAGGTGCTGCTCCTGGCCCAGGCGGCCCTGGGCCTGCCCGAGGGCACCGTGCGGGTGACCCTGCTCATCGAGACCCTGCCGGCGGCCTTCCAGATGGAGGGCCTCCTCTACGAGCTCCGCCAGCACGCCACGGGCCTGAACCTGGGCCGCTGGGACTACATCTTCAGCTTCATCAAGACCCTCCGCGCCGACGCCTCGGCCCTGCTGCCGGACCGCGCCCAGATCACCATGACCCAGCCCTTCCTGCGGGCCTATGCCCGGCGGCTCGTGCAGGTCTGCCACCGGCGGGGCGCCCACGCCATGGGCGGCATGAGCGCCTTCATCCCCGTGAAGGCCGACCCGGCGGCCCATGCCCGGGCCATGGCCCAGGTGCAGGCGGACAAGCTCCGCGAGGTGCAGGACGGCTGCGACGGCACCTGGGTGGCCCACCCCGGCCTGGTGGCCGAGGCCATGGCCGTCTTCGACGCCCACATGCCCGAGCCGAACCAGCTGCACCGCGTGCCTGAAGGCGAGGTGACCGAGGCCGACCTGCTCCGCGTGCCCGAGGGCACCCGCACCGTGGCGGGCCTGCGCCAGAGCCTGCGCGTGGGCCTCCGCTACCTGGAGGCCTGGCTGCGGGGCCAGGGCTGCGTGCCCCTGGATCACCTCATGGAGGATGCCGCCACGGCGGAGATCTGCCGCATGCAGGCCTGGCAGTGGCTCCGCCACGAGGCGGTGCTGGACGACGGCGAGCGGCTCTCCCCCTCGCTCTTCCACATGTGGATCCGGGAGGCCCTGGACCAGATCCGCGCCGAGGTGGGCCTGGACGCCTTCCTGGGCGGCCGCTACGGCGATGCCGCCGACCTCTTCGAGACCCTCCTGCTGGATCCCGATCCGGCGCCCTTCCTCACCCTCCCGGCCTACGGCCGTCTCCTGAACCCCATCCCCCTCGAGGTGACCGCATGAACGCGCCGCTCTTCCCCGTCCCCCCCCTCGACGACGACTTCCTCGCCACGCGCTGGGCCGGCATCACGCGCCCCTACGGCCCCGACCAGGTGCGCCGCCTGCGCGGCAGCGTACGCATCGAGCACACCCTGGCCCAGCTGGGCGCCCGCAAGCTCTGGCGCCTGATCAACGGCGAGGGCTACGTCCACTCCCTGGGCGCCCTCAGCGGCGGGCAGGCGGTGCAGATGGCCAAGGCGGGCCTGAAGGCCATCTACTGCTCCGGCTGGCAGGTGGCGGCAGACGCCAACCTCTCGGGCCAGACCTACCCCGACCAGAGCCTCTACCCCGCCAACTCGGTGCCGGCCCTGGTGAAGCGCCTGAACGCCGCCCTCCTGCGGGCGGACCAGATCGACAGCGCCGAGGGCACGCCCACCCGCGACTGGATGCTGCCCATCGTGGCCGACGCCGAGGCGGGCTTCGGCGGTCCCCTCAACGCCTTCGAGCTGATGAAGG
>JAJYBX010000281.1 GCA_021778785.1 Acidobacteriota bacterium | reverse complement strand
CCGGGCCCAGAGGTGGCCCCGCACCAGCACGCCCAGGGTGAACACGAGCAGGGGCGCCACCAGCACGTGGAGGTGCTGGGCCAGCCCCAGCCAGGGGCTCGGCTCGGGGCCGAACTCGCCCATGCGCTGTCCGAACCAGCGCAGGCCGCCGTCCAGGAGGCCCGTGCCGGCGGTCAGCAGCGCCGTGATGTGGAGGCTCCAGCGTTCCAGGGCACTCATTTCACGCCCCCGTAGAGCACCTGGTCGAGGGCCAGGCAGCGGCGGGCGGCGTCGGTCATGGCGTTGGCCGTGAGCGTCGCTCCGGAAAGGGGGCGGATCTCACCCTTCAGGCCGAGGCGATCGTCCAGCGCCCGGCCTTCGAACTGCCTCACCCAGGCCTGCTTGGCCCGGTAGTCCTGCGGCTCGTGGAAGACCACGGTCTCCACGCGGAGGATCCGCCCCTCCGCGGACACCGCCACCAGCAGCGTCTCGTTGAGGGTGCGCACCCGGTGCGTGTCGAAGAATCCCACGCCCACCAGGCGCCCGTCCCGGCGCGCCTCATAGGTCACGATCCACCGGCCGGGGAGCTCCGTCCGGGCCAGGGCCTGGACGCGACCGGCCTGGACATCGCTGAGGACATGCTCCTTCCGGGTGAGCTGGGCGCCGGGAAAGGCCAGGGCCAGGGCCTCCTGGGGGGTGGGCAGGGCCGCGAAGAGCGGCAGGGAGAGGGCGAGGGGGGCGAGGACGCGGATCATGGGTGGGGATATCCATCGGAAAGGAGGTTCAGGTAGGCCCCGCCGCCGCCGCAGCCGACCAGGGCCGGGAGCAGGGAGAGGGTCAGGGCGAACGGGGCGGGGCGTCCCATGGCGTCCTCAGAAGTAGAAGCCCAGCCCCAGGTTCCACTGGTTCCGGCCGGTGCGGGACCCGTTGGTCAGGCGCTGGTAGTCGGCCTTCAGGGCGATGTTCGGGATGGGCTTGTAGTTCAGGCCGGTGGTGAGGACGGTCCGGTCGGTGCCGGGGTCCTCCACGACCGAGGGGATGACCTGGGACTGGGTGTCGAGGCGCTCCCAGCGCAGGAAGGGGATGAGGGCCTGGCGCCCACCCCCGAGCACGTCGTAGCCGGCCTCCAGGTAGCCGCCCCACTGGCGGGTGCCGGTCTCGCGCGCGGGATCGGACAGCCCGAGGGTCTCCAGGTAGGCCGCGGAGTTCGTCGTGCGGGCGTAGAGGCCGCGGAGCTGGAGGCCCCCGGCCCGGTACTCCGCGTGGAGATCGAAGATCGTCGTCCGGAGGGCGTCGCCGCTGCCGGTCTGGTTGCTGTTGCCCGTGTAGAAGCTGCCGCCGAGCAGGGCCCCCGGCAGCGGCGTCCAGTCCAGCCGCCCGGTCCAGGCCAGGCTCTGGGCATTGGCCTCCTTGCCGGCCTGGCGCCCGTCCCGGATGCCCGACGCATTGAACTTCATTCCGTCGAGGCCGTTCATCACGTACAGGCGGTAGGTCAGGTGGCCCGGCAGATCGCCGTGGAGGCCCACGCCGTTCTCGTGCCAGGTGGTGGGGATCAGGCCCTGCTCCACCAGGGGCCGGCGGGCCCCCAGGAAGGTGGGCGGCTCGTGGATCTCGTTGATGAAGCCCATGGGCACCAGCATCATGCCCGCCCGCACGTTCAGGGCCTTCGCGATGAGGAAGTCCAGGTAGGCGAACTCCACCACCGCCTCGCCCTCGGGATGCTCGTCGCTGTAGCCCCCGTGCTCGTACTCGATCTCCGAGTTGAACAGGATCCGGTCGCTGAACTTGTAGCCCGTGTAGAGCACCATCCGCAGGGCATCCACCGACTTGTCGCTGCCCACGCGGGTGCCGTCCTGCAGGGTGGCGGCCTTGCCCTGGTAGAGGAACTCGCCATAGCCCCCGATGCTCAGGCCTGAGGGCGCGTCGTAGACCTTGCTGGCGCTGGGGGCCAGGCCGAAGCGGCCCTCCGTGGGCGCGGCGGGCATGGCCGTGCCGGCCTTCTGGGATTCCAGTTCGCGCGACATGGCGTCGAGCCGACGCTCGAGTTCCGCCACGCGCTTGTCCGTATCCGTCTTCTCCTGGGCGAAGGCGGGAACCACCAGCAGGGCGAGGACCAGGGGGGTGAGCAGGGACTTCATCGGAGCTCCTTGGGATGCAGGTCGCGGAACGCCGAACTCTGGCGGATCGTTCCGTCGTTCAACAGGAAGGCCGCCGCCGTGCCGTGGCGTTCGGCCCAGGCCAGGCCCCGCTCGGGGCCCAGCACGTAGAGGGCGGTGGAGAGGATGTCGGCCGTGAGGCCCTCGGAGGCCACCACGGCCACACTGCCCCAGGCCGGGCAGGGCTCCCCGGTGCGGGGATCGAGGATGTGCCGGCCCCGCTCGGAGGTGCCGCTGGAGGAGAGGGAGGCGTCCTTCAGGAGGATCATCAGGCGGGGACGCTGGCGGTCCAGGGGATCGGCGATGGCGGCCTCCACCGGATGGCCCCACGCCAGCAGCTGGCCCCCGAAGTCCAGGAGCCCCGAGGGCCTGGCCGCCACAGCCCGCATGCGGTCCAGGGCGTAGCCCTTGAGGAAGCCACCCTCCTCCAGGGCCGCGGCGGGGTCGAGCAGGCGGGCCGTGCCGGCCTTCCGGTCCAGGACCAGCAGGGAGGATCCGGAGGCCTGCCGGGCGCGTTCGAGTTCCAGCGCGGTCGGCCGGCGGTGGCCCCCCTGCCGGATCCCCCAGGCCTTCATCAGGGCCCCCAGCGCGGGGTCGAAGGCACCCTCCGTGCAGACCTGCCAGGCCTGCACCTCCGCCAGGAGGTCCAGCCATTCCCCATCCAGGGCCACAGGGCGCCCGCCCGCGGCGTTCAGACGGCTCCAGGGCGATGCGGGATCCCAGGTGGAACAGGCGACCTCGATGCGCGAGGCCTCCCGGAGCGCCGCCTCCGACCCGGATCCAGGATCCCCGGAGCCCTCCAGGTGGATGCGGAGCCGGGTGCCCATGGCCAGAACAGTCCGGTCCAGGCCCAGGGTCATGGCCAGGACGGGAACCAGGGGGAGGAAGGCGGGGTGTCCAATCATGAGAATGAGTCTTAATAAATTCATTCCCCGGATCAAGGAGTTTTTGCGACATTGTCTCAATTAGTGACCTTCGTCATGGCTTGGCACACTGGAGAGATGCGCCCCCGCGTCCTCCTGCCCTGTCTGATGGCCCTGCCCGCCTTGGCCACCCCCCGGGAGCAGGCGCCGGACGCCCCCTGGCTGACCTTCACCACGGCCCACTACCGCATCCACTGCCCGGTGGCCTTCGAGGCCTTCGGGCGCGAGGTGGCCTCCCGGGTGGAGGCGATCCACGACCGCTACCTGGGCCTGGTGGGCTACGTGTACCCCAAGCCCATCGACATCCTCATCCTCGATCCCAGGATGGACGCCAACGGCATGGCCTTCCCCCTGCTCCGGCGCCCCTTCGTGGTGCTCTGGAAGACGCCCCCGGGGCCCGACTCGGCCATCGGCCACCTGCGGAGCTGGCCCGAGCTGGTGCTCACCCACGAACTGGGCCACATGAACCACCTGCTCTGGCCTGCCCGGAAGCCCGGGCTGTGGCGGCGCTGGACCGAGGTGCTGGGCCCCGTGGCGGAGCAGTGCCCCCGCTGGGTGACAGAGGGCTACGCCACCCTCATCGAGGGGAAGCTCACGGGCAGCGGCCGGCCCCACGGGGCCTTCCGCGCGGCGGTGCTGCGGCAGTGGGCCCGGGAGGGCAAGCTCACGCCCTACGAGGCCCTGAACGGCACCCAGGGCTTCCTGGGTGGCGCCATGGCCTATCTCGAA
>JAJYBX010000280.1 GCA_021778785.1 Acidobacteriota bacterium | reverse complement strand
CGTGGGGGCCATGCTCCAGGCCGTGACTTTGAACCCCTTCGAGAAGCCCACCATCGAGGGCATCTCCCTGAACATCAAGGCCGAGGAGCGTCTGGACCTGGCCGGCATCGCCGGCGTGAGGCTGCTCAAGGCCCGGGCCAAGCGGGGCGAGGTGCTGCCCGTCCTGGTGACGCTCCAGAACATCCAGGGCGTCCGCGAAACGGCCACCTTCGACATCCAGGTGCCCCTGTCCGCCGCCAAGGGCAAGGCGATCCTCATGGTGGGCGACGGGTTCAGCCTCACCGCCGCCGATCCCGACCAGCGGGCCATCCAGGTGACGAGCCTGAGTGATGTGGTCCGCCTCCTCAACGGCGCGCTGCGGAACAACCATGCCTATGCCCTGCTGGTGCAGGCCCAACCCGGCGCGGGCCTGAGGGGCGCCCGCATCGAGGGCATCCCCCCCACCATCGCGGCCCTCGTCGGCGAGAACGGATCGGCCGCAGGGAACCGGCTGCAGCGCCACATCATCGGGCGGGCCGTGCTGCCGCTGGACCGGGAGGTCCGGGGCCTCAGCCAGATGGAAGTCGAGATCGAGTAGGGATGCCTTTCCGCATCATGAACGGGCCATCAAGAAAGGGAACCATGCGCTGGACGAAGCTCCTTCTCCCCGCCCTCGTGGGCATGACGCTCGCCGCGGATCAGCCCTCCGCCACCTTCTCCTCCTTCAACGACTGGGTGGGCGCCGAGACCCGGGGCGTCCGCATCGGCGCCGATGGCCGGCTGACCCTGGCCCCCAGCCTGCGGCGCGTGGCCCAGCTCCCCGAGGGGGTCATCTGGTCCGCGGTGCCCGACGGCACCGGAGGCGCGTATCTCTCCGCGGGCACCGAAGGCAAGATCTTCCGCTACAGCGGCGGCCAGGTGCGCCCCGTCGGCCAGGTGAAGGGCGGCATCGTCTTCGCCATGGCCCGCCTGGGGCAGGATCTGATCGTGGCGCCCACCGGCGAGGGCAAGCTCCTGCGGATGACGCCCAGCGGGGACGTGAAGCCCTTCGCGGACATCGAGGCGAAGGTGGTCTGGTCCCTGGCCGTGGATGGGGACAACGTGCTCGCTGCCGGCGGCGCCGAGCGGGGCGCGGTGCTGGTGCAGGCCCGGGAGGGGAGCAGCCGCGTCCTGGCCACCCTGCCGGACGAGACGGCCTTCACGGCCCTGACCCCGGACGGGCAGGGAGGCTGGTACCTCGGCAGCCACGGCCGCGGGCTGGTGCTGCGGTACCACCGCCAGGCGGACCGCCTCGAAACCCTCATGGATACGCCCTTCGAGGAGGTGCGGGCCCTGGCCCTGGTGGACGGCCAGCTCTACATCGGGGCCGACAACGGCCTCACGCCGAAGTTCAGTACAGGCCAGCTGGAGCGGCGGGAGGGCTACCTCCAGGCCGCGGAGATCGGCACCGCCACCCGTTCAGCCGTCATCCGGATGGACCGGGACCGGGTGCCGGAGACCCTGTGGCAGAGCGCCCAGAGCCAGGTGTACGCCCTCATCCCCTGGAAGGGCCAGCTGCTGGTGGGCACGGGCAACCGCTCGCGGATCTTCGGCATCCCCCTGGGTTCCGAGCGGCGCAAGGATCCCTTCGCCTCCCTCCAGGAGCTGGGCACCGCCCAGGCCACGGCCTTCCTGCCCTCGGGCGGGGACATGCTGGTGGTGGGCTCGAACCCCGCCGAGCTGCACCTCCTGTCCGAGGCCCAGGCCACCGAGGGCACCCTGGAATCCCGGATCGTCCAGGGCACCCCCCTGGCGGACTGGGGCCGGGCCTACCTCTCCGCGGAGATGCCCCAGGGGACCAATGTCGAACTGCAGTTCCGCACCGGCAGCACCGAGACGCCGGATGCCACCTGGAGCCCCTGGACCCCGCCCCTCCGCAGCGGGGAGCGTCCCGCCCTGCCGCCTGCGCGGTGCGCCCAGTTCCGCCTCCGCCTGACCAGCACCCGGGGCGGCGCGACGCCCGTGGTGGAGGGCGTGGACCTGCACTGGGCCCCGCGGAACCTGGCCCCCGTCTGGGCCGGCGTGGACATCATGCCGCCCGGGCTCGTGATCACCCGCAACGCGCCGCCGGATGACATCGGCATCGAGCGGGTGCCCCTGGCCACCCAGAAGCTCATCCCCGCCTTGGGCTACGCCGGTGCCGAGAAGCGGAGCTTCCGCCGGGGCGGCCAGAGCTTCCTCTTCCACGTGAACGACCCGAACGGGGACGCCCTCGCCTTCGACATCCGCCTCCTCCCCGAGCAGGGGGCGCCCATGGCCCTGGAGAAGGGGTGGAAGGAGCGGTTCTTCACCTTCGACACGCTGCCCGTTCCGGATGGCCGCTACCGCCTGGAGGTCACGGCCTCCGATGCGCCCTCGGCGCCCTTCAATGCGGCCCTCACCAGCCTCTGGGTGACCCCGCCCTTCCTCGTGGATCACACGCCCCCGGCCATCTCCGAGCTCACGGCCACGCCCGAGGGCGGCGGCCTGCGGGTGACGTTCACGGCCAAGGACGCGACCTCCCTGTTGAAGGAGGCCGCGGTCAGCGCCGATGGGGAACACTGGCTCCAGATCGCGCCCGACGATCGGGTCTTCGACCAGCAGGAGGAGCGTTTCGACGTGCTCATCCCCCGGGACCAGGTGCGGGGCGACCGCATCCTGGTGAAGGCCGTGGACCAGAACAACAACGAGCAGACGGCCTCGGTGAGCACCTCCGGGCCTGCGAAGGGAAGGTAGGGCGTCCATGACGCTGGCCGAGTTCTGGCCCTGGTATCTGGGGGAGCATCGCCACCCCCGGACCAGGGCCTGGCACTTGGCCGGCACCCTGGGCTACCTCGGGCTCGGCCTCGCCAGCCTGGCCTCCGGCCATCGGGTGTGGCTGTGGCTCATGCCCGTGGTGGCCTACGGGTGCGCCTGGTATGCCCACTTCGCCATCGAGCGGAACCGCCCGGCCACCTTCCGCCATCCCCTCCTGTCGCTGCTCTGCGACCACCGGATGGCCTGGTGCATGGTCACCGGGCGGATGGCGGCGGAGCTGGCCCGGCACGGCCTCGGCGACCCGCCGGGGAGGGCCCCTCAGGTCGATTCCAGGGCGCGCTGAAGGGCCGCGAGGAGATCCTTCAGCTGGTAGGGCTTCCGGAGGAAGCCGGCCAGCTGCGCGTCCGTCGGCGTGGGGATGTCGGAATCGACCGGGAAGCCGCTGGTCAGGATGATCCGCATCCCGGGATCGGCCGCGAGGATCACCCGCGCCGCCGATCGGCCATCCATCCGGGGCATGGTCAGGTCCATGAGCACCGCGCGGATCCGGTCCCCCTGGCGTTGGCAGAGCTCGCAGGCCTCCTGGCCATCGGCGGCCTCCAGCACCTCGAAGCCGGCCCCCCGCAGCATGGCCGCCGTGGAGGCCCGCACCTCCGGTTCGTCGTCCGCGAGGAGGATCGTGCCCCGCTCCCGGAGCGGAACCGCCGGACTGGTGGGTCGCTCCGCCCTGGCTACGCCGGCGGAGCTTGCGGGGAAGAAGAGACGGAATCCCGTGCCCCGGCCGGGCTCGCTCCGGATGCCGATGCCGGCGTGGTGGGCGCGGAGGATGCCCAGCATGGCCGACAGTCCGAGTCCCCGCCCGGTGAACTTGGTGGTGAAGAACGGATCGAAGATGCGGGAGAGGACCTCGGGTGCCATGCCCGTCCCCGAATCCTCCACCTCCAGGAACACGTACCGGCCGGGGGGGATCGGGGACCCGGGGTGCAGGGCCGCGGCCTGGGCCGCATCCAGCTCCGCCATCCCCGTGGCGAGGAGGATC
>JAJYBX010000279.1 GCA_021778785.1 Acidobacteriota bacterium | reverse complement strand
TTCCCGGGGCGTGCGCCCCAAGGGGCTCCTGCTGGCGGGCCTCGGCGGCTGCACGGGCATGGATGTCGTGAGCATCCTCGAGAAGATGCGGGTGCCCTTCGAGGGTCTGGCCGTGGAGGTCAGTGCTGACCAGTCGGAGGATCATCCGAAGGTCTTCACGGCCATCCGCGTCATCTACCGGTTCAAGGGCCGGGACCTGCCCATGGACAAGCTGGAGCGCGCCGTCCAGCTCTCCCAGGAGAAGTACTGCGGCGTCTCCGCCATGCTGGGGAAGACCGCGGCCATCACCACGGAGATCGTGGTCGAGGGCTGAGGGACCGTCCGGAGCAAGGCGCAAATCAAGGGTCGCGGAAGCCACGGAAGAAGGCCGGAAGTCACAGAGAAGGGCAGGGGACGTTCCTCGCAAGGGGGTGACGTCCCGGGGACGGGTCCGTGCGGACTGCCCCCCCTTCCGTGTCCTCTGTGGAATTCCGTGGCTTCCGCGACCCGCGCGCTTTTCCCCTTGCGGCGGGGCGGGGCAGGAGGTATGTTCTCATTTCGGAGAATGACGAAATGACGAAACAGGCCCTGCCGCCCCTGGTGGACCGTCTCAAGGCCCTGGCCCATCCCGTGCGCCTCCGCATCCTGGCCATGCTCCGGGGTGGGGAGTTGTGCGTCTGCGAGATCACGGAGGTGGTGGGCCTGGCGCCCTCGACCATCTCCCAGCACCTCTCCGATCTCCGCCGGACCGGCTTCGTCTCTGAGCGCAAGGTGGGTCGCTGGGTCCACTACGCCCTGGTGCCCGAGCCCTTCCCCACGGCCCTGCTGGGCGTCCTCTGGCCCGAGCTGGCCGGGGATCCGGCCGTGGAAGCCGACCACGCCACCGCCCTCCAGGCCCGGAACCTGGATCTGCGGGCCTGCTGCCTCGTCCCCACCCCGAAGAACGCCGCGAAAGGAACCGCCCATGTCTGAGCTCTCCAGCCATCCCGTCCACGAAGCCGTCCGCTCGGCCTACTCCGCCATCGCCACCGTCCGCGGCGGGGGGTGCTGCGGGCCCCAGTCCAGCTGCTGCGGCGGGGGCAGCGCCGAGGCCGTGGCCCAGGGCGTCGGCTACAGCGACGCCGAGCTGGCCACCCTGCCGGAGGGGGCGAACCTCGGCCTCTCCTGCGGCAACCCCACGGCCCTGGCGGAGCTGCAGCCCGGCGAGACGGTGCTGGATCTCGGCTCGGGCGGCGGCCTGGATGTCTTCCTCGCGGCCCAGCGGGTGGGGCCGACGGGCCAGGCGATCGGCCTCGACATGACGCGGGAGATGGTCGCCCGCGCCCGGCAGAACGCCGCGGACTTCCGCCGCCGCACGGGCCTGGACAACGTCGAATTCCACCTGGGCCAGATCGAGGCGATCCCGCTGCCCGACGCCTCCGTGGATGTGGTGATCTCCAACTGCGTGCTGAACCTCAGCCCCGACCAGGCTGCCGTCTGGCGCGAGATCGCCCGCGTGCTGAAGCCCGGGGGCCGCGTGTCCATCTCGGACATGGTGCTGCTCCGCCCGCTGCCCGAGGCGGTCCGCGCGGATGTGCTGGCCCATGTGGGCTGCATCGCCGGCGCCGCCCTGGTGGACGACCTCAAGGCCATGATCGCGGCGGCGGGCCTCGTGGACCTGGCGTTGGAGGACAAGGCCGGGGCCGTGGCCGCCATGCTCCCCCAGGGTGATCCCCTGGCGGAGCGGGTCGGCAGCCAGCTGCCCGGCGACGGCCGTCCTGCGGACTACGTCGCCAGCATGGTCATCGCCGCCCGGAAGCCCTGGTGAACGGGGTCGCGGCCATGCAGAAGCGCCTCTCCTTCCTCGACCGCTACCTGACCCTGTGGATCTTCCTGGCCATGGGCCTGGGCGTCCTGCTGGGCTGGGCCGTCCCCGGCTTCAACCGGGCCATCAACGCCTGGAACGTGGGCACCACCAGCGTGCCCCTGGCCGCGGGCCTGATCCTGATGATGTATCCGCCCCTGGCGAAGGTGAAGTACGAGGAGCTGCACCTCGTCTTCCGGAATAAGAAGGTGCTGGGGCTGTCACTCATTCAGAACTGGCTCGTCGGGCCCCTGCTCATGTTCGGCCTCGCCGTGCTCTTCCTGCGCGACAAGCCGGAGTACATGATCGGCCTCATCCTCATCGGCCTGGCCCGCTGCATCGCCATGGTCATCGTGTGGAACGACCTGGCGAAGGGGGACACCGAGTACTGCGCGGGGCTCGTGGCCTTCAACTCGATCTTCCAGGTGCTCTTCTTCAGCGTGTACGCCTGGTTCTTCGCCACGGTGCTGCCCGCAAAACTGGGCCTCCACGGCGCGGTCGTCGCCATCACCATCGGGCAGATCGCCGAGAGCGTCTTCATCTACCTGGGCGTTCCCTTCCTCGCAGGCTTCCTGACCCGCTTCATCCTGGGGCGGATCAAGGGCCTGGACTGGTACCACCGGGTCTTCGTGCCCAAGATCAGCCCGATCACGCTCGTGGCCCTGCTCTTCACCATCGTCGTGATGTTCAGCCTGAAGGGCGATGCCATCGTGAAGCTGCCCTTCGATGTCATCCGCATCGCGATTCCGCTGCTCATCTACTTCGTCGTGATGTTCCTCGTGAGCTTCTGGATGTCGAAGAAGGTGGGCGCCACCTATCCGCAGAGCGCCACGCTGAGCTTCACGGCGGCCTCCAACAACTTCGAACTGGCCATCGCCGTCGCCGTGGCCACCTTCGGCATCGCCCACGGGGCGGCCTTCGCCGCCGTCATCGGACCCCTGGTGGAGGTGCCCGTCCTCATCGGCCTGGTGAATGTCTCTCTCTGGCTCAAGGGGCGCTGGTACCCCGACAGTGCGGAATCCGTCGCCGGCGTCATCTGCTGCCCCACCACTGAACCCGAGGTGAAGCCGTGACGCCCCAGAGCATCCTCTTCCTCTGCGTGGCCAACAGCGCCCGCTCCCAGATGGCCGAGGGCCTGGCCCGGCAGATGTTCCCGGGCCTGCGCATCCAGAGCGCGGGCAGCCGGCCCAGCCGCGTGAACCCGTATGCCCTGGAGGTCCTGGCCGAACAGGGCATCGATGCCGCCTCCCACACCTCGAAGTCGGTGCAGGACATCGACCCCGCGTCGGTGGACCTGGTCATCACCCTCTGCGCCGAGGAGGTGTGCCCGCTCTTCCTGGGCAAGGCGGAACGCCTGCACTGGCCCATCCCCGATCCCGCCAGCGACGATCCCACGCTGGCCCCGGAGGATTTGCGGGCCCGATTCCGCGCCGGGCGGGACGAGATCCGGCGCCGCCTGGAGGGTCTGCGAGAGGGCTGGGCATGACGATCCGACCGAGAGCAGACGAGGACATGGCGGCCGTCATGGACCTCCTGGCCGCGGAGAACCTGCCCCTCGACGCCCTCGAGGCCACCGAAGGCTGGGTGGCGGAGGAAGCCGGCGTCATCATCGGCCACGTGGCCCTGGAGGCGGCAGGGGACGCTGTGCTGGTTCGCTCCCTCGTGGTGGCGCCCGCCTCCCGGGGGCGGGGCCTTGGCGATCGCCTGATGCAGGCCGCCGAGGCCGCGGCCGGAGCCCGGCCCCGCTACCTCAAGACTGATACCGTGGGGCCGTGGATGGTGGCGCGGGGCTACCGCCTGGCCCGGCCGGACGAGATCCCCGCGGGGATCCAGGCCACCTCCCAGTTCGCCGGCGGGGCCTGCGCCTGCACGCCGGTCCTCGTCCAGGGGCTCCCCGCGGCGCCGAGGGGGCCCGGGTTCCTGGCCCGGGGCGGCTGGCTGATCCCGGCGCTGCCGCTCTGGTTCCTGGCCTAAGAT
>JAJYBX010000278.1 GCA_021778785.1 Acidobacteriota bacterium | reverse complement strand
TTAAATGACCCTTATCGTCTCGCATTTGTTTGTTTTAATCTGTGTGAATCTGTGAAATCTGTGGACTGACTTTCCTTATTGTTCTGCGGAGTCCCCATGCACATCCTCATCGCCGACGCCTTCGACGCCAAGCTGCCCGAGCGCCTCGCCCCCTTCGGCGAGGTCAGCGGCGACCTGGCCCACCTCGGGAAGGCCGAGGTCCTCCTCGTCCGCTCCAAGACCAAGGTGAACGCCGACCTCGTGGCCCAGGCCCCGAACCTGAAGCTCGTCATCCGCGGCGGGGTGGGCATGGACAACGTGGACAAGAAGCTGTGCGCCGAGAAGGGCATCAAGGCCGTCAACACCCCCAAGGCCAGCAGCGTGGCCGTGGCGGAGATGACCATGGCCTTCATGCTGGCCATCCCCGCCCGGCTCATCGAGGCCCACACCTCCATGAAGGAGGGCAAGTTCCTCAAGAACGAGCTGAAGCGCACCGAGCTCTTCAAGAAGACCCTCGGCCTGGTGGGCGCCGGCGCCATCGCCACCGAGGTGGCCAAGCGGGCCCAGGCCTTCGGCATGGAGGTGCTCGCCTTCGATCCCTTCCTCAAGGAGCACCCCCTCGCGAAGCTGGTGAGCCTCGACGAACTGGCGGCCAAGTCCGACGTCCTCAGCCTGCACACCCCCCTCACCGACGAGACCCGGGGCATGATCAACGCCGCCTTCCTCGCCAAGACGAAGGACGGCGTCATGATCATCAACACCGGCCGGGGCAAGTGCGTGAACGAGGCCGACCTCGCCGCCGCCCTGGAAAGTGGCAAGGTGCGCGCCTACGGCACCGACGTGTGGCCCAGCGACCCGCCCCCCGCGGACTGCCCCCTGCTCACCGCCCCCAACGTCTTCATGGCCCCCCACCTGGGCGCCAGCTCCAAGGAGAACCTCGGCCGCATCGGCGATGAGGTCGTGGCCATCCTGTCGGATTTCAAAGCGTAAAATTCACCGCCAAGACGCCAAGGGCGCCAAGAAAAACAATAAAACTTGGTTCCTTGGCGTCTTGGCGTCTTGGCGGTAATCCTTTTCATTGGTCCCTCGGAGCCTCCCATGACCCATCGCGTGATCAACTTCTACGCCGGCCCCGCGGGGCTGCCCCTGCCCGCCCTCGAGCGCGCCCAGGCGGAGCTGCTGGACTTCGCCGGCACCGGCATGTCCGTCATGGAGGTCAGCCACCGCTCCAAGGAGTACGACGCGGTCCACGAGGAGGCCATCGCCCTCGTGAAGGAGCTGATGGGGCTCCCGTCCAACTACAAGGTGCTGCTGCTCCAGGGCGGCGCCCACCTCAGCTTCGGCATGATCCCCCTGAACCTGCTGCGGGGCGGGCGCAAGGCCGACTACATCGTCACGGGCAACTGGGCCGAAAAGGCCACCAAGGAGGCCAAGCTCGTGGCCGGCGACAACGTCCGCGTGGCCGCCTCCACCAAGGACGAGAAGTTCGCCCGCCTGCCCAAGGCCTCCGAGCTGAAGATCGGCGAGGACAGCGCCTTCGTGCACTTCACCTCCAACAACACGGTGGAGGGCACCCAGTGGCAGGCCTTCCCGAAGACGGACAAGCCCTACGTCTGCGACATGTCCTCCGACATCATGTGGCGCCCCTTCGACGTCAGCCCGTTCGGCCTCATCTACGCCGGCGCCCAGAAGAACCTCGGCCCCTCGGGCGTCACCCTCACCATCATCCGCGAGGACTTCCTCGAGATGTGCGAGGCCTCGGACCTGCCCAGCTACCTGCGCTACAAGCTCCACGCCGAGAAGAACTCGCTCTACAACACCCCGCCCACCTTCGGCATCTACATCCTGCGGAACGTGCTGGCCTACAACAAGAGCATCGGCGGCCTGAAGGCCATCGAGGCCAACAACCGGAAGAAGGGCGAGCTGCTCTACGGCTGCATCGACAAGCACGCCGGCTTCTACAGGGGCTTCGTCACCGAGAAGGCCGACCGCAGCCTCATGAACGTGGACTTCTTCCTGCCCACCCCCGAGCTGGACGACACCTTCGTCAAGGAGGCCAAGAAGGCCGGCATGGTGGGCCTCAAGGGCTATCGCGACATCGGCGGCATCCGCGTGAGCACCTACAACGCCGTGAGCGTGCCGGACGTGGAGACCCTCGTCGGCTTCATGGACGAGTTCGCCCGCAGGAACGGCTGAGATCCCTCGGCACGGAACGAGCGCCGGGTCCGCCCGGCGCTTTTTCTTGGGTCGGGCGCCCCCCCGGCCGATGAACCTCCATCGCGGGCGCACCCCGCGGCGGAAAGGACCCCCACCCACCCCATGCACGAACACGGCCGGACCCTTCTCCTGAGGCTCGCCGGGGGCGGCACCCTCCGTCTGGCCGAAGGGGAGGACGCCCTCCTGGCCGAGCTGGGGCAGGCCGGGCTGGTGCACCGGGTGGATACCGCCCCCCGCCAGGCGGACCTGCAGGCCCGCTACGAGGCCCTGCAGGAGACCCACCGCCGCTTCCAGGAGGCGAAGGGCTGCCTGGAACGCCTGGAGCGCCGCCTGGCCCCCCGCTCCCGCCTGGGCGGCCTCCTCCCCGCCGGCAAGCCCCTGGCGCCCACGGAGCGGGACCCCGACCTGCTGCGGCTCCACGAGCTCCTGGGCACCCTCGACATCCGCGTGCCGGGCGTGGCGGCGCCGATGGACCTGCCGGGCCGCCTGGAGAAGCTGCGGGACCGGCTCCTGGTGGACAGCCGGGCCTGCCTGGACCGCCTGGCCCTCCTGGACCGCGAGCTGGACGCCCTCCAGAAGAGCCCGCCCCCCGGCGCCCAGATCGAGCCTCTGGGCTGCTTCGCCCTCACGGCGGCCGGCGAGCGCGCCCTGCCCGAGGCCGGGGCCCTGGAGGACCTGGAGGCCGCCTTCCACGCCGTGGCCGGCTCCAACCGCCACCGCATCGACGACTACGGCCTGTTCCGGGACGATCCCGCCAACCTGCTGGCCTTCATCCTGGAGGGGCAGGCCCGGGGCGACCGGCCCTCCCGGGTGGTGTCCGAGTTCGAGGCCCTGGCCGATGCCTTCGAGCACATGGCGCCCTTCACCGAGGTGCGGTCCATGCGCGTGAAGAACGCCTTCCTCATGCGCCTCGTGCGGGCCACCCCGGGCCAGCCCCAGGCCCCCTACCTCTGGTGCAACCGCGAGCGCCTCCAGGGCCTGCTCGCCCGCATGGCCGACCTGGCCCCCGCCTCCGTCGTCAGCTCCCGCTGGCACCTCCTCTACGCCGCCGATCTCCTCATCGCCGGCAGCGGGAACGCCCTGCCCCTCCAGGGGGACGAGCGGCGCCTCCTGGTCTTCGAGGCGGTGCAGCGGCGCCTCATCGACCAGCTGCAGGGCATCGACGTGGGCGACGGCCAGTTCCTCCGCCTCACCATCGCCCTCCTCCACGAGGTGCTGCCCCGGAACTTCACCAACCCCCTGCTCCTGGACCGCGCCGTGGCCCAGATGGTGGAGGCGGCCTTCGACGGCATGGTCCACGCCCCCGCCGATCTCGCGGGGGCCGGCACCCGGCTCCTCTTCGGCTACCACCTGGCCCACCTCGCCCGCTTCGTGCGGGCCCGGGTGGACGCCGCCGCCCAGGCCTACGGCCGCGTCGAGGCCCCCTTCACGGATGGGAACGGGCGCCTGGCGCCGGTCCAGGTGGTCCTCCACGCCCTGGTGGCCCTGGAGCGCTGCGCCCAGGCCGGGCTGGCCGTGGCCCCCGAGGAGTACGCCGGCACCTTCCTCCGCCTCCGGCGGCGCCTCCAGCAGCACAAGGGCCTGGCCCGCGCCTTCGACGGGGAG
>JAJYBX010000277.1 GCA_021778785.1 Acidobacteriota bacterium | reverse complement strand
CCGCGGATGACGAGCTTCAGGTTCGGGGCCTGGGCCACGAGGTCGGCGTTCACCTTGGTCTTGGAGCGGACGAGGAGGACCTCGGCCTTCCCGAGGTGGGCCAGGTCGCCGCTCACCTCGCCGAAGGGGGCGAGGCGCTCGGGCAGCTTGGCGTCGAAGGCGTCGGCGATGAGGATGTGCATGGGGACTCCGCAGAACAATAGGGAAAGTCAGTCCACAGATTTCACGGATTCACACAGATTGAAACAAACAAATGCGAGACGATAAGGGTCATTTAATCATTGATTTATCATCTGTGTAATCTGTGAAATCTGTGGATCAAAAAGCTTTCAGCCTTCGTACATCCGGACGAGGAGTCCGGAGCGCAGCTTGGGTTCGAACCAGGTGGACTTGGGGGGCATCACTTCGCCGGCGTCGGCGACGCTCATGAGCTGGTCGAGGGAGGTGGGGAAGAGCGAGAAGGCCACGGCGTAGCCCTCCTTCACGCGGCGCTCCAGTTCGTCCATGCCGCGGATGCCGCCCACGAAATCGATGCGCTTGTCGGTGCGGGGATCCTGGATGCCGAGGACGGGGGCCAGCAGGTTCTCCTGGAGGATGCTCACGTCGAGGCCGCGCACGGGATCGTTCGCGGGGTAGGTGCCGGGCTTGGCCTTCAGTTCGTACCAGGAGCCCTTGAGGTACATCCCGAAGGTGGCGGGGGCCTTGGGGCTGCGGTCGTCGGTGAGGGCCACGTCGAACTTCTCCTTCACCCGGCCCATGAAGGCGTCGGGGGTGAGGCCGTTCAGGTCCTTCACCACGCGGTTGTAGTCCATGATCTTGAGCTGGTCGTGGGGGAAGACCACGGCCATGAAGCTCTCGAAGGGCTCGTCGCCGGTGGCGCCGGGGGTGGCCGCGCGGCGGGCCTGGGCGTAGCGGATGGCGGCGGCGGTGCGGTGGTGGCCGTCGGCGATGTAGAGGGCGGGCACGCCGTTGAAGAGGTTCACCAGCTCGTAGATGACGGTCTCGCCCGAGACCACCCACACGGTGTGGCCGATGCCATCGGGCGTGACGACGTCATAGGCCGGGGGCAGCTTCCGGATGTCGTTGACGATGTGGTCGATGTAGGGGACGGCCCGGTAGGCCAGGAACACGGGCTCGGCGTTGGCGGCCTGCTCGGTGACGTGGCGGGTGCGGTCGTCCTCCTTGTCCTTCCGGGTGAACTCGTGGCGCTTGATGCGGCCGTTCTCGTACTCCTCCACGGAGCAGAGGCCCACGAGGCCGGCCTGGACGTGGTCGCCCATGCGCTGCTGGTAGACGTAGAGGCAGGCGGCCTCGTCCTGGAAGAGGGTGCCGTTCTCGATGAGGGCCCGCAGGTTCGCCACGCCCTTGGCGTAGACGGCGGGGTCGTGGATGTCCACGCTGTCGGGCAGGTCGATCTCGGGGCGCCCCACATGGAGGAAGGAGTGGGGGTTGCCCGCGGCCAGGGCCCGGGCCTCCTCGGTGTTCACGACGTCGTAGGGCACCGCGGCGACCTGGGCGGCCAGGTCGGGCCGGGGGCGGTGGGCGCGGAAGGGCTTCAGCATGGACATGGACACCTGCCTATGGGAGGGGACCCGCGAAAGGGGACACAGGCGCCATTATTCCAAAGGGAAGCCCCTTTTCATGCACCTGGTCTGCGATTTTGACGAAAGTCCCAGATCCCCTGACGGACCGTCAAGGGGCCTCGGCCCCGGGCTTGCCGTGATCCGTGATCATGGCCGCGTTCATGAGGATCTCGGTGAGGGGCAGGTCGATGGTGGGCTCCACCCGGCAGGTGTCCACGAATTCGATGTCCGGGCGGTCCCAGGTGAGGATCTCGTAGGCCGCCGGAAGCCCCTCCTGGTCCCGGTAGGCGGCGTGGACCACCTCGCCCCCCTTGAGGTAGAGCAGCCCCATGCCGGCCTCGGACTTCACGGTGAGGGTGCAGGACTTGTTCTCCCAGTTGAGGAGCTGCAGGAGGCTGTTCAGGCCGATGCCCCGCACCATGCCCGAGGGCTCGAAGAGGGCGGCGGCCTTGATCTCCTCCATGAGGAGCGTGAGCCGGGGCGGCTTGGAGAGGATGCGGACGGCGCCGAGCTGGAGGGGGGAGTTCAGGTGCTGGCTCTCCCCCAGGCCCGTCATCACGATGATGGGGATCTGCGGGTAGAGGCGGCTCACCCGGGCGATGAGGTTGAAGCCGTCCATGACCGGCATGTTGAGGTCCGTCACCAGGACGTTCACCGGCTCGGAGCGGAGGATCTCCATGGCCTGGGCGCCATCGGAGGCCATGAGGACCCGGAAGTTCGGCAGCCCCTTCAGCCCCTGCCGGTAGAGGCTCTGGGTGGCGCGATCGTCCTCCACCACCAGGAGGGTCCGGGTGGGGGCATCCGTATGGGCGAGGGGGCGGGGGCGGGGCGGCAGGGACATGGAGGATCCAGGCCGAGGATACCCGATCAGCGTTCGGAGCCTTTGGGGATCTTGCGCTCGGGAACAGGCTCCTTCGCCAGGATGGCCCGCACCTCGGCGGCGTCCGCGGGGTGGGCGGTCTCCCAGGCCACCACCCAGGGGGGCAGCTCGGCGTCCTCGTAGTCCCGCACCTTCCGGTGCGCGGCGGCCAGCGACTGCACCACGGCCTCGTGGATGTCCTCGGCCTTCGGGGGGATGTGCCCCTCCCAGATGGGTTCGCGGAAGTACTGCTCCAGCACGGCCTGGGCGGGCTTGCCCCACACGGCGTAGGTGCGGTCCAGGGGGCCGCCGATGGGCCGGTGCGAGAGGTTCTCGCCGTAGAGGTAGTAGAAGACCGCCTCCCCGTCGCTCCAGTTGCGCAGCACGCCGAAGGCGCCCTTCAGCAGCAGGGTCTGCAGGGGCAGGTCCACGGGCTTGTCCGAGCGGAAGTCCCAGGGGCCCACGTGGGCGTGGGCCACGGAGGGGTAGCCCACCTCGGTGATCATCACGGGCTTGGGGCCCCGGGCATCGGCGAAGCGGGCCGAGAGCGTGCGGGCCTTGTAGACGATCCACCACCAGGCGTCCCGGATCTGGTCCGGCGAGGGGTACTCGTCGTACTTGGCGATGGGATCGTAGGTGTTCATGCCGATGACATCCAGGCAGTCCCCGAAGGTGAAGCTGTCGTGGCTGTCGAAGTTCACGCTGTAGACCAGCTTGCCCTTGAAGACCTTGCGGACGGCCGCCGCCAGGGCCCGCCAGCGGTCGGGGAAGCGGTGGGTGGAGGCCATCTCCGTGCCGAGGGAGTACCACTCCACGCCGCCCCGCTGGGCCAGCTCCGCCAGGTGGACGTTGAAGGCGGTGTAGTTCCGCCACCACAGGTCCCAGTCGCGGGGCTCGATGTTGCCGCGCCACCACGTCTCGTTCTCCGCCTCGTCCCGCAGGTTGATGGTGGGGAAGAACATCATGCGCAGGCCGCGGACCTTGGCCTCGCGGAAGGTGTTCAGCAGGGCCGCGTCCGTGGGGCTGGAGGTGGGATGCCGCCGGATCTCGTCGCTGTGGTAGGTGTCCATGCGGTAGATGGCCTGCAGGCTCACGCAGGTGGCGCCCGAGGCGGCAATGCGGTCCAGCTCCTCGTGGTAGTCGTAGTCGGGCTCCCCGGCGTAGAGGCCCAGCACGAAGCCCCGGGGCTGGGGCACCAGGGCGCGGCGCTGCATCCGGTGGGCCAGCCAGAGGGCGAAGGGCAGGCCGAGGAGGGCGATCAGGGCGAGGAGGCGACGGGGCATGCGGCAGGGCTCCAGGATCCAGCCTAGCGGCTGGATCCTGGAGATAGGAAAAGCCTTTCCTGTCTCGCGGGCCGCAG
>JAJYBX010000276.1 GCA_021778785.1 Acidobacteriota bacterium | reverse complement strand
TTCCGATCTCGGGTTCCAAGCTGGCGAAGGCGGAGGCCCTGGGCATTCCCGTGCGGGACGAGGCGTGGCTTCGCAGTTTCGGCGGCTGAGACCGGGTCGGCTCGCAATATTCCTGGACGCCCCCAGGGGCAGGGCCGATCATCATGCCACCATGCCCCTCAGGCTCCCCTCTTGAGACCCCTTCCGTGCTGACGCGCCTTGGCAAGTTCGAGATCGTCCGGCTCCTGGCCCAGGGCAGCATGGGTGATGTATACGTGGGTCGGGATCCGATCATCGGGCGCGAGGTGGCCATCAAGGTGATCCAGGCCTCCGCCAGCCTTGCGCCGGAGGCCCGGGAACGCTTCGCGATGGAGGCCCGGGCGGCGGGCCTGCTCAACCATCCGAACATCGTCACGGTCCACGAGATGGGCGAGGAGCAGGGGGTCCTCTACCTGGCCATGGAGCTGGTGAAGGGCGAGGACATGGGCACGCTCCTGCACACGGGCACGCTTTCGCCCCGGGACACCCTGGATGTGCTGGCCCAGGTCTGCGACGGGCTGGCGGTGGCGCACCGGCATCAGGTGCTCCACCGGGACATCAAGCCCTCCAACATCCGCGTGGTGTGGGATGGCCAGCACCTGCAGGCCAAGATCCTCGATTTCGGCGTGGCCAAGGTGTTCAACACCGACACCACGGACGAGGGCACGGTCTTCGGCACGGTGAACTACATGGCGCCGGAGTATCTCCAGAGCGGCCGTCCCGATGCCCGCAGCGACCTCTTCGCGGTGGGCGTGATCCTCTACGAGGCCCTGGCGGGAGTTCCCCCCTTCGACGGGCCCAGCCCGGGTTCCGTGATCTACCGCCTGCTCCACGAGACACCCGCCCCGCTGCCGCCCACGGCGTTCCAGGGCATCAGCCGGGACATCCAGGGCATCCTCAACCATGCTCTGGCCAAGGATCCGGGGCACCGCTTCCAGACCGCGGAGGAGCTGGGGGAGGCGCTGCGGGGCGCGCGTGATCCCGGCTGGCGCTGGGATCGGGAGCGTCCGCCCGTGGCGATCAAGCTCAAGCGGGAGACGGGACGCCCGGTGGAGTCGAGGCCCGCCCTCCCCACCCCACCCAGGGGGATGTCCATGATCCCTCCGGGCCTGCCCCCCAAGCTCGCCTCCGGCCCCAAGTCCGCCTCCGGCCCGAAGCTCGCCTCCGGATCCAAGTCCGCTTCCGGGCCCAGGTCCTCCCTCGTCCCCATCCCCGACACCACGCCGATGCCCCCGCCTCCGGAGCGCGGCACCGGGTCGGGCCTCTCCGCCGCCGCCGCGGCCCAGAAGGCCGCCTCGGAGGTGCGGAAGGACGTGCTGGAGACCACCCGCCTCCAGCTCACGCAGGCCCTGGAGCTGGATCCGGCCAACGCCCGGACCCACGCCATGCTGCTGGTGACCCTCTACCGGCTCGGCCGGTTCGACGCGGTGATGCAGATCCTCCGCAGCGCCCGCATGCAGGGGATCACGGGCCGCGCACTGTGCGCCGTGCCCCGCTGCCGCCAGATGGCCGAGGAGGAACTGCGGGCCGGGCGCCTGCCCATGGAACAGCATTCGGAGTTCATGGACTACCTGGGGAGCTGACGGGCGCCTGGGCCGGGTCGAGGGGGCGTCAGGGCCCCTCCGGGGACTGGATCTCCACCAGCCGCCAGTCGCCCCCGCGCTCCCGCCACCGCAGGACGAAGCTGCGGCGGGAGGCGTCCTCGGGCAGCAGGCCGCCACCCTTGCCCGTGAGCACCAGATCCACCTCCTGGACGATGTCGGGGCCGTCGCGGCGGACCTGATTCCGGATCACGGTGATGCCCACCCGCTGGCGGCGGAGCAGGCCCATCAGGAAGAGGCGGGCCGTGGCGCGGTCCATCCCCTCCGGTCCCCGGAAGTCGTCATCGAGGGGTGCCACGGCGCGGGCGGCGTCCCCGGCCTCCACGGCGGCACAGCACGCCCCGAAGGCGGCTCGCACCCGGTCCTCCGGGCCCTTGCGCCCGCAGGCGAAGCAGGAGGCGAGCAGGACGAGGATCGGGATCAGGCGGCGGGGCGGCTTCACGGAGCCTCCTTCGGGCGGAGGAGCGGGAGGGGTGCCAGTTACTCTTAACATCAATTAACCGGCGCGCCCCTTGCGCCGCAGGCCGGGACCCCGGATGCTTCAGGGCTGATTCCCCCGAGACCGCTTCCCTGCGAGGTGCCCATGCGACTGCGTTCGCTCCTGGCCGTGCTCTGCCTGTCCTTCGCCCTGACGGCCGGGACCCCGGGCAGCCTGCGCTACGGCACGGTTCCGGCCGGATCCGGCGCCCGGCCCGTCCTCCTCTTCGTCCACGGCTGGAACAGCGATGCCTCCACCTGGAGCGGCAGCAACGACATGGAGGCCAAGGCCACGGCCGCGGGCTACCGCACGGCCTTCCTGGATGTGTACCCCGACCGGACCATGTGGGACAACGGCGCGCTGGTGGCGGCGGGTGTGGACCAGGTGAAGGCGCACTTCGCCGGGGCCGGAGTGGTGCTGGTCTGCCACAGCAAGGGCGGCGTGGATGCCCAGACGGCGCTGGTCTACGACGGAGCCGCCTCGAAGGTGGAGCGCCTCATCACCCTGGGCACGCCGCACCGGGGCACGCCCCTGGCGGACCTGGCCTGGAGCTGGTGGGCCGGCTGGCTGGCGGATCTGCTCGGTTCCCGCAACGACGGCAACCGGGTGCTGCAGACGGGCTACATGGCCGCCTTCCGGGCGCAGACCGACGCCCTCGCCGCCTCCCGGACCGTGCCCACCTATACCGCCGGCGGCACCAAGGCCGGCCCCTGGTTCAGCTCGTACTGGTACGGGGGGATCGCCATCGGCCGCACCAGCGATGGCGTGGTGCCCCTGGATGCCACGGACCTTCCCTACCAGCGGGCGCGCCTCTTCACCCGCAGCTGGAACCACGCCGAGGTCAAGCAGGGGGCCAATGCCTGGCCCACCCTCCAGGCCAGCCTCGCCCAGCCGGTTCCCGCGGCGGCACCAGCTCCGGCCATGATCGCGGCCGCGCTGCCCGAACCCTCCCTCCTCCTGGACCGCCTCTACCGGGGCGGCCGCACGCAGGGCGGCATGGCGGAGATCACCTTCCCGGTGGAGGCCGGGCAGCCCCTCCTGCGGGTGCTGCTGGAGACCGCTCACATGCCGCGCCGGGCGCTCCTCATCTCGCCTTCGGGCCGGCTCCGGACCTTTCCCCGGTCCCTCGGCGGGCGGCGTGGAGGACTCCGTGCGGATCGCTTCGCGGAGGATGAGGCCGGCGATGAGGCCTTTCCCGGGGCCGCGGCCAGCACCGTCTCCGTGCCGGATCCCGAGCCAGGCCTGTGGCGCGTGCAGCTCAGCGCCCAGGGCGAGGACGCCTACTTCCTCACGGCCGCCTTCCCCGGCGATCACAGTGCGCCGATGGCGCTCGCCGAGGCGCGGAGTCTCGCCCGCGGGCGGGTCCTGCCCCTGGCCGCGGCGGCGGGTCTTTCCGTGGAGATCCATACCGTCCGCACCACGCCACCGGCCAAGGCCCTGAAGGCCGGCACGGGGCGGTTTGAACCCTCGGTGCTGAACCACACCCTGGTCCTCACCTGGCCCGGCGGGAAGGAGCGGGACCTGGTCTTCAGCGAGGCGGAATAGCCCCGAGCCCCTGGACCTGGTAGAGCTCCGGATAGCTCCGGGGCTCGGCCCGGTCCGGCGCCAGGCCCAGGCCCTCCATGGCGCTCCGGATGGCCTGGGGATCGCCCTCCAGTTCCAGGTAGCAGCCGAAGGGGGTCTCGTCGAGGCAGGCCACCAGCTCCTCG
>JAJYBX010000275.1 GCA_021778785.1 Acidobacteriota bacterium | reverse complement strand
TGGAGGCGGTGCTGGAGGATCCGGGGCTGAACACACCGGAAGGGCTGGAACCCCTTGCCCGCGAGATGCTCGCTAGTCCCGCTGGAGCAGCACCACCGCCTGGGCGGCGAGGCCCTCGCCCCGGCCGGTGAAGCCCAGCTTCTCGGTGGTGGTGGCCTTCACGTTGAGGGCCTCTTCGGCAAGGCCCAGCAGGGGCGCCACCCGCTGGCGCATGCGCTCGCGGTGGGGACCCACCTTCGGCCGCTCACCGATGAGGCAGACGTCCGCGTTGACCACGCGCCAGCCGCGCTCGGCCAGGTCGCCCATGACGCGGGTGAGCAGGATGGTGGAATCGGCGCCGCGGTAGGCCGGATCCGTATCGGGGAAGTGCTGGCCGATGTCGCCGAGCCCCGCGGCGCCCAGCAGGGCATCCATGAGGGCGTGGAGCATCACGTCCGCATCGCTGTGCCCCGCCAGGCCCCGGTCATGGGGGATGTCGCAGCCCATGAGCACCAGCCGGCGGCCCTCCTCCGGGGCGGAGAAGCGATGCACATCGAAGCCCTGGCCGACGCGGAGGGCCGTCATCGGGACTCCGTATCCAGGGCACGGTGCTTGCCGGTGGACTCGTCCAGGGTGGTCCGGCCCCCACCCTCGTGGTCCGGCAGGACGATGAGGATGTCCGTGCCCTTGCCCTCCTCGCTCATGAATTCCAGGGTGCCGCCATGCTCTTCGATGATCTTCTTCACCGTGGCCATGCCGAGCCCGGTGCCCTTCTTCTTCCCATGGCTGAAGAAGGGCTCGAAGATCCGCTTCTGGAGCCGCTTGGGGATGCCCTTGCCATTGTCCCGCACGGAGATCTGGACGCCGCTGGTGACCCTGCTCCAGGAGACGAGCACCTCGCCGGTCATGTCCGTCATGGCGTCCAGGGCGTTGGTGAGCAGGTTCTCGATCACGCGGGTGAAGCGGGCGGGATCCAGGGTCACCCGGCAGGGGCCGCCTTCGGCACGGAGGGACACGCCCAGCTCCGCGGCACGGGGCACCATGGGCTCCAGGATGGCCTCCAGGAAGGGCTTCAGGTCCATGGCAACGCGGTGGGGCTCCCGCACCTTGGCGTAGTCCAGCACGTCCTGGCTCAGGTGGGTGAGCCGGTCCACGCATTCCAGGATCTTCTGGCAGTGGTGCCGGATCTTGTGGTCGTCCGTGGACAATCCCAGCAGATCCGCGTGGCCGCGCAGCACGAAGAGGCCGTTCTTGAAATCGTGGACGATGGAGCTCGATACCTGGCCCACCGTGGCCAGCACCTGGCTGCGGAGGTTCTCCTCCGAGAGCCGCGTGCGCTCGATGGCGATGGCGCAGAGGGCGACGATGGCGTCGAAGGTCTCCCGGTCCGGCGGTTCGCTGATGGGGCGGCGGCTGTCCAGGTACACCACGCCGATGCGGCGGCCCTGGAGGACCAGGGGCAGGCAGAGGATGGTCTTCAGCTCCAGGCGCATGATGGACTGCTGGCTGGCCAGATGGTGGTCGTCGGCGACGTTGAGGATCCAGATGGGATCCCCCGTCTCGAAGACGGACCGGACGCTGGAGAGGGACAGGTGGATGGATTCCTCGATCTCCTGGCCCAGGTTCCGCTGGACCCGGATCTGCAGCTCGCCGTCCTCCAGGAGCATGAGGAAGCCCCGGTCGGTGCCGGAGATGGCCAGCAGGCGCTCCAGGGACTGCTCCAGCAGATCCTCGAGATCCACCTCCTGGGCCAGGAGCTGGGCGGTTTCCAGGATGGCCTGGAGGTGCAGCTCGGAGCTGGTCTGGGAGGTACTCAGGAGGGTCAGGGTGTAGGCCCCGTCCGCCAGTCGGAGCGGGGTGTTGGGTTCCCAGGCCACCCGGCCCAGCTGCTGGTCCTTGTAGAAGCTGCCGTGGGTGGTCTTGAGGTCCTCGGCCCACCAGGTGTCGTCGCGCAGCTCCAGCCGGAGGTGGTTGCGGCTGATCATGCTGTCGGAGAGCACCACGTCGCACAGGCTCTGCCGCCCCAGGGTCACCGACCGGGCGAGGGGCACCGTCCGCTCGAAGCCGTGGCGGTCTCGGATCAGGAGCTGGTAGCGCTGGATCACGGGGCGTGCCTGAGAGGTTGCGAAAGGGGGGGCGACCAGGACGTGCCGTTCTTGATGCCCAAGATTATCCGGCCTCCGGCTGGACACAAGTGGAAGTCCCGTGAGGGAATAGAGTCATGCATCGCCATCCCGACCTCGATCCCACGGCCCCCCGGGAGGATCCCATCGAATACTCGTTGCGGCCTCAGCGGCTGCAGGAATATATCGGTCAGGCGAAGGTGAAGGCGCGCCTGGAGATCGCCCTCCAGGCCGCCCAGCAGCGGGGAGAGGTGCTGGATCACGTGCTGCTCTTCGGTCCGCCGGGCCTGGGGAAGACGACCCTCGCCCATGTGCTGGCCAATGAGATGGGCGCGTCGTGCAAGGTGATCCAGGCGCCGGCCCTGGAGAAGAAGGGCGACCTGGCCGCCATCCTCACGAACCTCGAGGCCGGCGAGTTCCTCTTCATCGACGAGATCCACCGCCTCTCCGCGCCCATCGAGGAGATGCTCTATTCGGCCATGGAGGACCGCAAGCTGGACATCCTCATCGGCCAGGGACCCAGCGCGCAGACCCTCAAGGTGGACCTCCGCCCCTTCACGCTGGTGGGGGCCACCACCCGGGCGGGCCTGCTCTCCAAGCCGCTCCACGACCGCTTCGGCATGGTCCACCGCCTGGAGTTCTACACCCGCGCCGACCTGACCATCATCGCGGAGCGTTCGGCCCATCTGCTTTCAGTGTCCCTCGCCGATGAGGGCGCCGAGGCCATCGCCCGCCGCAGCCGCGGGACGCCGCGCATCTGCAACCGCCTCCTGCGGCGCTGCCGGGACTATGCCCAGGTGAAGGGGGACGGCACCATCACCGCCGAATCCGCCGAGGCCTGCCTCCACCTCCACGAAGTGGACGACCTGGGCCTGGACGGCCTGGACCGGGCCTACCTCCAGGCCCTGTGCCACAAGCACCGGGGCGGGCCCGTGGGCCTGCGCACCCTGGCCGCGGCGCTGGGCGAGGACGAGGGGGCCCTGGAGGATCTGGTGGAACCCTACCTCATGCAGGTGGGCTTCCTGGACCGCACCCCCCAGGGGCGCAAGGCCACGGAGGCCGCCTATCTCTACCTGGGCGTGGCGCCGCAGGGGAAGCCCAAGAGCCTCTTCTCCTGAGGCGCTACCGCGCCGGGGCGTAGATCCGGTGCTCGATCTCGCGGGGGTTCAGGGCGATGAGGTTCTTGTCGAAGGTGGCTGCGATCCGGGCCGCGACCTGGCTGTCCAGGGCGTTGCGGAGGAGGCCCAGGAAGTGGGGCGGGGCGGCCAGGACCAGTTCGTCGTAGGCGTGGCGGTTCAGTCCCTGCTTGAGCAGGGCGGCCAAGCTGAGGGCGAAACGCTGGGCCTCCACCTCCCTCGGCTCGGCGTCGGGGCTCAGGCCCCCGTGGTGGCCAGGGGCCTCGGACCGCCGGCCCGGCCGGTCCGAGACCATGTCGTGCCCGTGGACCCGGGAGCCCGGGTGGGCGTAGGCCGAGTGCTCGGTGAGCCGGCCCCGGCCATCATTGGTGAAAAGGCGTGCGCGACTCGCTTCGCACAAGAGAATCCACGTCCGCGTCTCCCGCATCGGCCCCTCCAGGGTGATACCTTCGCCCCCAAAGGTAGGCCGGGCCCCCGGCGCGCCAAGGGCCCCTATCCCCGTGTCGGGAATCCAGGCTTGAAGATGGCGGAGGCGCTGCGCCGGCCGTCCATGACGATGTGCAGGGGCTGCTC
>JAJYBX010000274.1 GCA_021778785.1 Acidobacteriota bacterium | reverse complement strand
GCCTCAGCTTCGCCCAGAGCCTGCGCTCCGGGACCGAGCTGCAGCGGGTGCTCCAGGGCCTCCTGGCGCGGGCCACCTTCTTCACCGACGGCGATTTCGACCGGCTGCGGCTCCCCCTGCGGGTGCTGGCCACCAACCTGGAGACGGGGCAGGGGCGCGTCTTCGGCCGCGGGGATCTGGCGGAGGCGGTGCGGGCCTCCATGGCCATCCCCGGCGCCCTGAAGCCGGTGGTCATCGGCGGCCAGCAGTACGTGGACGGGGCCCTGGTGGAGAACCTGCCCGTGGGCGTGGCCAAGGAGGCCTTCCATCCGGACCTGGTGCTGGCGGTGGACGTCAGCTCCCCGCTGGAGCGCCGTCCCTCCAGCAACTTCTTCTCCGTGGCCGCCCGCAGCCTCGACCTGGTGGTGGAGCGCCGCCAGTGGGAGAGCCGGGCCCAGGCGGACCTGCTCATCCGCCTGGACGACCGGAAGGTGCCCTTCCTGGACTACTCCGGGCTCCTGCCGACCCTGGTCCAGCAGGGGCGCCAGGGCTTCGATGCGGTGCAGGCCACCTTCCACGAGCGGCTGCGGAAGGCCATGGGCGGATCGGCCGTGCTGCCCACCCATGCGGTCTCCTACGTCTGCGGGGAGCCGGTCCCGGAAGCGATCCTCGCCCTCCAGGCCCGGTTTCTTCCCGAGGCCCGGCCCCTCCGCGAGCAGGACGTGCTGGCCTTCCTCCAGCAGGTGCTGGTCCACGGGCTGGCCCGCGGGGCCTGGGCGGACCTGGAGGCGAGCGCCGGGGGTCCCCGCCTGGCGATCCACCTCCAGCTCTATCCCGCCCCGAGGACGGTGGCGGTGGAGGCCCCCGCCGCCTGGCGGCCCCGCATCGACCGGGGGCTGGCGGCGCACCTGCCCCCTGGTGCGCGCTTCAACCCCGCGGCCTTCGGCCGCTTCCTCAGTGAGCTGGTCTATGGCCTGGTGATGGACGACACCCCCCTGGTGGATGTGCGCGGATCGGGCTTCGATCCGGCCACGGGCTGCCTCCGGGTGGTGGCGCGGGAGCCGCGGGTGACGTCGGTGGTGGTGCAGCCATCGGAGGGCCGCCCCGTGGATGCCGTGTCCCTCCGCCACCTGCTGGCCCCTCTGGAACGGACGCCGCTGCGCACCGACGCCCTGCAGAAGCGGATCTCGCTGGCCGAGCACCGGACCCACCTCGAGCGGCTGCGGAACCAGCTCGTGCCGGTGGATGCGGCCATGGACGCGGCGAAGCTGGAGGTCACGCCCGTGCCCCTGCCCAGCCACCGGCTGGACCTGTCCGTGGGCTACGAGTCCAACCTGGGGGGGCAGGTGGGTCTGGTGTACCGCGGCCTGGACGTGGGCATCCGGGGGACGGAGGTGGAGATCCGCGGCGCGAAGAACCGCCTCCAGGAGCTGGGCGGGCTGGCCCTGCGCTGGCCCTTCGGCTTCGCCCCCGGCGCGGGCCTGGAGCTGCGGGCCGGGGCCTGGCGCCAGCGCCTGGAGACTCCCTTGCCGTGGAACACCCCGGAACTGCAGACCGGCCAGCCCGATTCGCGGATGACGGCTTCGGACCTGGAGCTCCTGGGCTACGTCCGCTTCAGCAACCTGGGCACGGGCAAGGCCACCCTGGACCTGTCCCGGCGCCATGCCGACTACCTCGGCGCCGGCCTCACCCGGCGGCGGGAGGAGGAGGCGGCCTTCCTCAGTGCCGAGTGGGACAACCTGGACCACCACACCCTGCCGCGGGAGGGTCTGCTGCTCCGGGGCCGGTACGGGCTGGGGGAGGCCAGGCCCTCCTTCGATCCCGGCGGTTCCTTCCGGCAGGCCTATTTCCGGGCGCGGGGCCTGCATGCCTTCAGTGAGCACCTGGGGGCGGACCTGGATCTGGAGTGGGGCTACGGCCACCGCCTGCCCCTGGACCGCTGGTGGGCCCTGGGCGGGCCCGCCTTCGTGCTGGGCAGCTCCTCCCTCGGCTTCATGGCCCCGAATTTCGCGGCGGTGCGGGCGGGCCTCCCGGTCCGTTTCGATGCGGGCCTGGGGCTCACCCTGGAGGTGGAGCCCCGGTTCGACTTCGCCCAGGTGGCCCCGGAGGCTGCCGGGCTCTGGCGGGGCGGGACCCGGATCCAGGCCCACGGCGCGGGGATCCTCCTGCGGACCACCCTGGTGAACCTCTACTACCTGGAGCTGTCCTACGGCTTCCTGCGCCTGGACGGCCCGGGCTTCCACCAGCCCGCCACGGGCCACTTCAACCTCCTCATCGGCACCCAGCCCTTCGACCTCTGGCGCCGGCGCTGACAGGGGGGTGGAACCCCGGGAAACCCCCTGTGCGGGGCGGATCTGTGACCCGCACCACAGACCGGTCCGGACCGCCCGGAGGCCCCCGCCTGATACCCTTGAGGGCTGGAATTCCCTCCGCTCCTTGACCGAGGCCGCCATGCGCTACCTGCCCTCTTCCCCTGCCGAAGACCGCGCCCTCCTGGACACCATCGGCGTCAAGAACGCCGAGGATCTCCTCGTGGGCATCCCCGAGCCGCTGCGGCTGAAACGGCCGCTGGATCTGCCGCCCCAATCCTCCGAGCAGGAGGTGGCCTGGGAGATGATGCGCATGGCCAACCGGAACACGCGCTTCTGCGCCCAGTTCCTCGGCGCCGGGGCCTACGACCACTTCGTGCCCAGCGCCATCGACGCCATGGTGTCGCGCCAGGAGTGGTTCACGGCCTACACGCCCTACCAGCCCGAGATCAGCCAGGGCACGCTGCAGCACATCTTCGAATACCAGACCCTCATCTGCGACCTGACGGGCCTGGAGGTCACCAACGCCAGCCTCTACGATGGCGGCACGGCCTGCGTGGAGGCCGCCCTCATGGCCGTCCGCGTGCAGAAGAAGCGCAACACCGTGCTGGTGAGCCGCGGGATCCACCCCTTCTACCGCCGCGTGCTGGAGACCAACTTCGCCCCCCACGACGACCTGAAGCTCGTGGAGGTGGCCCTCAAGGACGGCGTCACCGACGTGGCGGACCTGCAGGCCAAGCTCGGCCCCGACGTGGCGGCCGTGCTGGTGGGCTACCCCAACTTCCTGGGCGCCGTGGAGGACCTCACGGCCCTGGCCGGCCCCATCCACGCCGCGGGCGCCCTGCTGGTGAGCGTCACCCAGGAGGCCCTGGCCTTCGGGTGGCTGGAGGCCCCCGGCAAGGCCGGCGCCGACATGGCCTGCGGCGAGGCCATGTCCTTCGGCAACAAGCCCAACTTCGGCGGCCCCTTCCTCGGCTTCCTGGCCGTGAAGGACGCCCACAAGCGCGAGATCCCCGGCCGCGTGGTGGGCCAGACGAAGGACCTGGACGGCAAGACCGGCTACGTGCTGACGCTGACCGCCCGCGAGCAGCACATCCGCCGCGACAAGGCCACCAGCAACATCTGCTCGAACCAGGGCCTCGTGGCCCTGCGGGCCAACATCTTCCTGCAGCTGGCCGGCCCCGAGGGCCTCAAGGGCCTGGCCGCCCAGAACGCCGCCAAGGCCCAGTACCTCCGCAGCCGCCTGCTGGAGCTGCCGGACATGCAGCCGGTGGCCGAGGTCCCCTTCTTCAACGAGTTCATCCTGCGCTACTCGGGTGACATGGCCGCGCTCCAGGAGGCCTGCCTCAGGGAGAGCCTGCTGCCCGGCCTCGACCTGGGCCGCTTCTACCCCGAGTACCAGGGCTGCATCCTCTGGTGCGCCACCGAGCTCCACACCCGCCCGATGATCGAGAGCCTCGTCGAGGTCCTCGCCCGCGTCCCCAGTGTCGTGGCCTAGGGAGTCCAACATGTTCCTCCGCCAGCGCGA
>JAJYBX010000273.1 GCA_021778785.1 Acidobacteriota bacterium | reverse complement strand
CACCATCAGCTTCGAGGACGTCACCGATCCCGTGATCGGCAAGGTGCGCAAGGGCCTGAAGACCCTCGTGGCGGAGCTCGGCACCGAGATCGCCGGCGCCATGATCACCAACCCCAACACGGTGGGCGTCTTCGAGTACCGTTTCAAGGAGATCTCCGACCTGCTGCACAGCGTGGACGCCCTGGTCTACATGGACGGCGCCAACATGAACGCCCTCGTGGGCGTGGCCCGGCCCGGCGACTTCGGCGTGGACGTCATGCACCTGAACCTGCACAAGACCATGTCCACGCCCCACGGCGGCGGCGGCCCCGGCGCGGGCCCCGTCTGCTGCGGCGAGAAGCTCCTGCCCTTCCTGCCGGTGCCCGTGGTCGTCCGCGACACGGTGAAGGTGGGCGAGGGCGAGGTGCCGAAGCACTCCTACCGTTGGGACTGGGAGCGCCCCCAGAGCATCGGCAAGGTGCACACCTTCTTCGGCAACTTCGGCATCCTCGTGCGGGCCATGACCTACTGCCTGAGCCACGGCAGCGACGGCCTGCGGGAGGCGACGCTCCGCGCCATCGTGAACGCCAACTACATCCGCGCCCGGCTGAAGGGCGCCTACGCCCTGCACATCGACTCCCCCAGCCTCCACGAGGTGGTCTTCAGCGACACGAACCAGGCCAAGCACGATGTCCACACCCTGGACATCGCCAAGCGGCTCATCGACCACGGCTACCACCCGCCCACGATCTACTTCCCGCTCATCGTGCCCGGCGCGCTGATGATCGAGCCCACGGAGAGCGAGGACAAGGGCGAGCTGGACGCCTTCTGCGACACGATGCTCGCCATCGCGAAGGAAGTGGAGGAGAACCCCGACGCCCTCCACCAGGCGCCGACCCTGGCCCCCATGCGCCGCATGGACGAGACCACCGCCGCCCGCAAGCCCGTGCTGCGGTGGGTGAAGGGCTGAGCTTTTTCCTGCGCACCGAAACGCGGGCCCCCGGGCCCGCGTTTTCTGTACCAGGCCTTGCCGGCGCGGCCGGAAAGGCCATCCTGCATCCATGCTTCCCCTGCCGGTCCCCCCGTCCCTCCAGATCCCGCCCGCGCCTCCGGCCCAGCCCGCCGAGGCCGTGGCTGCCGCCGAGCGCGCCTTCGCGGCGGACGCGGCGCGGATGGGCACGCCCGCGGCCTTCGTGGCGCACTTCGCGGCCGAGGGCCTGGTGTTCACCCCCGTGCCCGGAAACGCGCGGGCCTTCTACGGCGCGAAGCGCGATGACGGGAGCTTGCTGAGCTGGGAGCCTTCGCACGTGGAGGCGTCGGCCAGCGGCGACTTCGCCGTGAGCACGGGCCCCTGGTCCTGGCGCGCGAAGGGCGCGACGGCCCCCTCCGCCTCCGGTCACTTCCTGAGCCTCTGGGTCCGCCGCGGGGGGCGCTGGCAGGTGCTCCTGGACATCGGCGTGCCGCACCCGCCGCAGGAACCCGAGCCGTTGGCCCTGGTGTCGCGGATTCCGGCGAGCCCGCCGTCGACCGCGCCCGAGGCGGACTGGAGGGCCTTCGATGCGGCGGCCGCCCGGGACCTCACCGCGGCCTTCCGGGAGGCCGGGGCCCCGGATCTCCGCCTCTACCGCAGGGGGCAGGCGGTCCGCCCCGGGAACCTTGCTGTTCTCTCCGCCCCCGAGACCGGCACCGCCCGGTGGGAGCCCCTGGGATTGGAGGTGGCCGCCAGCAGGGACCTCGCCTGCCGTTGGGGATGGCGCACGCGGGACGGTGCCCGGGCCCTGGTCCTGCAGGTCTGGCGGCGGGAGGCTCCGGGTTGGCGGCTGGCCATGGATGTGGCCCTGCCGCCGCCCCCCGCCCCCTGATCAGTCGTGGGGGATGAGGTGGATGGCGGAGGCCTTGAGGAGGGCCGTCACCGCCTCGCCCTCGGCCAGGCCCAGGTCGGCGCAGGCCTGGCGGGTGACGAGGCTCTCCAGGGGGAAGCCCGCATCGAGGGTGAGGCGTACGAGGGGGCCCTCGGGCTGGAGGGCGGCGATGCGGGCGGGCAGGCGGTTCCGGGCGGTGCTGGGGCCGGGCTCGCCCCGCTCCACCAGCACGTCCTCGCCGCGGATGCAGACGTAGGCCCGGACACCGAGGGACCCGGGATCGGGTGCCTGGAGGCGGGCCTCCCCCACGGCCACCGTGGCCAGGCCCCCGGAGACCTCCACCACGCGGCCCAGCACCACGGTCTCCACGCCGAGGATCCGCGCCACGGCCGGGTCCGTGGGGCGGTCGAAGACCCGCTGGATCTCGCCCTCCTGGCAGACGCGGCCCCCGTCCAGCACCACGAGGCGGTCGCCCAGCTGGAGGGCCTCGGCGCGGTCGTGGGTCACCAGCACCGTGGGCACGTCCAGGCGGCGCAGGAGGTCGCGCAGCTCCCGGCGCAGGCGCAGTTGCGTGGGTCGGTCCAGGGCCGAGAGGGGCTCGTCCAGCAGCAGCAGCGCGGGGCGGCGGGCCAGGGCCCGGCCCAGGGCCACCCGCTGGCGCTGGCCGCCGGAGAGCTGGGCCGGATGCCGGTCCTCGAGGCCCTCCAGGCCCAGGAGCGCCACCAGCTCCGCCACGCGGGTCCGGCGCGCGTCGGCGGAGTGGTCCCCCAGGCCGTAGGCCAGGTTGGCGGCCAGGCTGAGGTGCGGGAAGAGGTCGTAGGCCTGGCTGAGGAAGCCCAGGTTCCGGGCCTGGGGCGGGAGGTGGAGGCCCTTCGCGGCATCCGCCCAGACCGTCCCGCCACAGGCGATGCGGCCCGCGTCCGGCCGCTCCAGGCCCGCCAGCAGGCGCAGGGCCGTGGTCTTGCCGGAGCCCGAGGGCCCGAAGAGTACGGTGACGGAGAAGCCCGGTGCGGGGATCCCGAACCGGACCGCCACGTGCGTCCCGCCAGGAAAGCGACGCTCCGCCGCGCAGGTCAGATGAGGGTCCACGGCTTCCTCTGGGCGCGGCGCAGGCCGTAGACGAGGGCGAGCACGGTGAAGGAGACGCCCAGCAGCAGCAGGGCCGTGCGTCCCGCGGCCGCGTAGTCCAGCGCCTGCACCTGGTCGAAGACGGCGATGCTCACCGTGCGGGTGCGCCCCGGCAGGTCGCCGCCCACCATGAGTACCACGCCGAACTCGCCGAGGGTGTGGGCGAAGCTGAGCACCATCCCCGTGAGGATGCCGGCCCAGGAGAGGGGCACCACCACACGCAGGAAGGTGCGGGCCCGCGAGACGCCCAGGCACCAGGAGGCCTCCACGAGGCCCCGGTCCACGGCGGCGAAGGCGGCGGCGAAGGGCTGCACGGTGAAGGGCAGGCTGTAGAGGATGGAGGCGGCCAGCAGCCCCTCGAAGGAGAAGGCCAGCGGGTGGCCGGTGAGGGCGGTCCAGGCCTGTCCCAGGGGGCTGCGCGAGCCCATCGCCACCAGCAGGTAGAAGCCCAGCACCGTGGGGGGCAGCACCAGGGGCAGGCCCACCACGGCCTCCACGAGGAACTTCCAGCGCCGCCGGGTGAAGGCCAGCCAGTGGGCCAGGGGCAGGCCCAGGGCCAGCAGGGCCAGCGTGGTGAGCGCGGCCAGGCGCAGGCTGAGGCGGATCGCCTCCCAGTCCATCAATGCGCGTCCACCACGAAGCCGTAGCGCCTCAGGATGGCGGCGCCCCCGGGGCCCCGGAGGAAGTCGCAGAAGGCGCGGGCCGCGGCGTTGTCCTTGGCGCGGGCGAGGAGGACGGCGCCCTGCTCCAGGGGCGGGTAGGCGTCCAGGGGGACCTCGACGCTGCGTCCCACCTCGGCCAGGGCCGGGGCCTTGGCCAGGGAGAGGGCCAGGATGCCCACGTCCGCCGCGCCG
>JAJYBX010000005.1 GCA_021778785.1 Acidobacteriota bacterium | reverse complement strand
GGGCCGTGGTGAACCAGTCCTCCTGCGCCCAGTGCACGGTGTCGCCGTAGCGGGCCCAGGCGCCCTGGAGGGCCAGCGGCGCGAAGTCCAGGCCCGTGGCGTCGAAGCCGAGGGCCGCCAGGGCCGCGGCATCGTGGCCGTAGCCGCAGCCCGGCACGGCCACCGAGGCTCCGGGGGCGAGGCCTGAGGCGGCCGCCAGCTCCAGGGCCTCCGCCAGCACCGGCGTGGCCCGGGCCATGTCCCATTCGGGCCGCGCGCCGGCTTCGTAGTGGCGGTTCCAGTGGTCGGGATGGGAGGTCATTGCTCCAGCATGCCGCAATCGGCCCGCCCTCAGAGGCCCTCGATGTCCTCCACCCCCACGAAGGCCGCCAGTCGGCCCAGGGCCTCCGCCAGCCCGCGTTTCCGCAATTTGGTAGCCTTGATGCCCGGCTCCCACCAGAGGCCCTTCACCTCCAGCACGGCCCGGTCGCGGTGGGTCTTGGCGTCCAGGCGGCCCACGAGGCGCGCGCCTTCGAGGATGGGCAGCACGTAGTAGCCGTACCGGCGCTTCGGTTCGGGCACGAAGGCCTCGAAGCGGTAGTCGAAGCCGAAGCGGCGCAGGGCCCGGGCGCGGTCCCGCAGGATGGGGTCGAAGGGGCAGAGGAGCCGGGTGCGCTCCGGGGCCTCGGGCAGCCGCTGCAGCCGGGCCTCCCAGTCGGCCAGGGCGTAGGCCGGCCGCGCCGTGCCATCGGCATCCTCCACCTCCACCGGGACGATGCGGCCCGTCTTCGCGGCTACCAGGCACCAGGCCCGGGCCTCCGGGGCCTCGATGCTCGCCCAGAAGTCCGCCAGTTCCTTCGGCGTGAACACCCAGAGCCGCTCCGCCGCCGTGGCGCAGGCCCACTCGAGGTGGGCGCCGGGCTCGGGGCAGGGCAGGGCGTGGTGGTCGGGGAACACGCGCTCCGTGAGGTCGTAGAGCTTCTGGAAGCCCTCGCGCCGGGGGATGGCCAGCTCGCCCGCGCGCCAGAGGAAGTCCAGGGCGGCCTTCTGGGGCTTCCAGCCCCACCAGGGGCCGCGCTTCTCCGGGTGTTCGAAGTCGGAGGACTTGAGGGGGCCCTCCGCGGCGATGCGGGCCTTCACGTCCGCCACCACCCGGGCCCCGTCCGTGCCGCGGAAGTGGTGCTGCCACCAGGCGTGGGCGTGGATGCGGTCCCGGTCCCGCGCGAAGCGGGGCTTCCAGTGGGCGAACCAGGCCGTGGGGATGGCGGAGGCGTCGTGGGTGAAGGCCTCGAAGAGGCTCCGCCTCTCCTCCAGCAGCTTCCGGAGCTGCTCCGGCCGGTAGCCGTCCAGGCGGCTGGAGAGCGTGAGGTCGTGGGCCCGGGCCAGCACGTTGATGGTGTCCACCTGCACGAAGCCCAGCCGCTCGACGAGGGCCTGCAG
Organism: Acidobacteriota bacterium; assembly: GCA_021778785.1. Taxonomy (GTDB): domain Bacteria; phylum Acidobacteriota; class Holophagae; order Holophagales; family Holophagaceae; genus Geothrix. Next base: position 16,952 of record JAJYBX010000005.1, on the reverse strand, counting down.
GGCGGGGACCGTGGCCCGCCGGGAGGGATCGTCGAGCAGCCCCTGGGCCCCCAGCAGGAGGCGGGCGGCGTCCGGGGCGGCCAGGAGGGGGAGGGTGCGGGCCATGGCCTCCAGGCTACAGCCGGAACCGCTGGACGAGCCCCCGGAGGCCGTCGGCGACCTTCGAGAGCTCCTCGGCGGTCCGGGTGATCTCGGTGACGGTGGCGGCCAGCTCCTGGGTGGCGGCGGCGTTCTGCTGGAGCTTGTCCGCCGTCTGGGCCATCAGCCCATCCACCTCCCGGCCGGTGGCCTCCTGGCCCCGGCTGAGGCCGGCCACGCCCTGCACCTGGCGGGTGACCTCGCCGATCCGGGCGCGGATGGAATCCAGCCGTCCGAGGGTGTTCGCGACGCTGCCAATGCCGTGGGACACGGCCTCCTCCGTGCGATCGGTGAGGCCCCGGATCTCGCTGGCGGCCTGGGCGCTGCGCTCCGCGAGCTTGCGCACTTCCTCGGCCACCACGGCGAAGCCCTTGCCCTGGGCGCCGGCCTTGGCGGCCTCGATGGCCGCGTTGAGGCTGAGGAGGTTGGTCTGGCGGGCGATCTCCTGGATCACGGCCACGGCCTGGAGGATCTGCCCCGTGGCTTCGCGGATGGCTGCCATGCCGCGCTCAGCGTCCTGGCCGGCCCGGGCACCATCCTCGGTGTCCTGGGCGGCGGCCCGGGTCCTCGCCTCGGTTTCCAGGGCATTCTCGTCCAGCTCCCGGATGTTCGCCCCCAGACGGCGGATGGCCTCCTGCACCCCGCCGCCGGCGGTGCGGAGCTCCTCCCCGACCCGGGCGGTGTCCTCCACCGTCTGGTAGATCTGCTCGGCGCTGGCGGCCAGCTGGGTGGCCCCGGAGGCCACGTTCTGGGAGGCGGCCTCCACCTCCCGGAGGGCGCCGTTCAGGCGATCCACCATGCCGTTGAACGACCGCGCGAGCGTGCCGATCTCGTCGTCAGCGGCGGCCTCGGCCCGGGCGGTGAAGTCGCCCTCCGCCACCCGCGTGAGGGAGCCGCCCAGGTCGGTGAGGGGACGCAGGATGACCCGGCGGACGACGAGGACGAGGATCACCCCCATCAGCGCCAGGGTGGCCAGGCCCACGCCGACGGCCATCCCCTGGAACCGGTGCTCCTGCTGGATGATCCCGGCGGTGGAGCGGGAGATGCCGAACACCGCGACGAAGTCGCCGACCTTCCGTTCCTCGAGGGCCGTGACGCCCAGGGCCTGGTGGCAGGTCTGGCAGCCTTCCTGGAGGCGGCCCGGTGTCACCACGTACCGCCATTCCGCGCCATCCGGTCCCGCGTAGCTTCCCGTGTAGCTGTCGAGTCCAGGCTGGGCCTGGAAGGCCTGGACGGCGGCCCGTTCAACCCGCCCCTCCGGGCCCGGGGACAGCTGGTCCAGGAGCGCCCGGTGGTAGGTCATGCCCTCCTTCCTGCAGTAGGCCTCGGCCTCCCAGTGCAGCATGTAGCGGGAGTTGGTGCCGATGGCCCTCAGGTTGTCCTCGAAGTCCCGCTGCGTCCGGTCCGTCTGGGCCCGGCCCACCAGCAGGGTCAGCGTGGCGAACAGCGCCAGGAGGGCGAGGCCCACCGGCAGGAAGAACTTGAGGGCGAGGCTTCGGTGTCGCACGGGGGCTCCAGGGCCGGGCTGGCCGGATGCCCTTGTTTCGACAGGATCACCGTGGATCGATAAATTCCTTATCGGTGACTTTCATCAATTGTCCATTTCAACAATCCGTTGAGGCCCTTCATATCCGGGCCGCCAGCTCCGCCCCCTGCCGGATGGCCCGCTGGGCGTCCAGCTCGGTGGCCAGGTCGGCGCCGCCGATGAGGTGGACCGGGCGGTCCAGGGCCCGCAGGGGCTCCACCAGCTCCCGCTGGGAGAGCTGGCCCGAGCAGTTGATGACGTGGTCCACGGCCAGGCAGCGGGGCTCGGCGCCCTCGCCCTCGCGGATCCACAGCCCGTCGTCGTCGATGCGGACATAGGCCACGCCGCCGAGCATCTTCACCTTGAGGGCCTTGAGGCTGGCGCGGTGGATCCAGCCCGTGGTCCTGCCCAGGTTCGCGCCCATGCGGTCCGTCTTGCGCTGGAGGAGGAACACCTGCCGCGCGGGCTTCGGCGGCTCGGGCCGCTCCAGCAGGCCGCCCCGGTGGGCGTGGGCGCCGTCCACGCCCCAGGCCTGCAGGTACCGGGGGGTGTCCGGACCGTGGTCGCCTTCCGCCAGGAACTCCGCCACGTCGAAGCCGATGCCGCCGGCGCCGATGATGGCCACCTTCCCGCCGGCCGTGCGGCGGCCCAGCAGCAGGTCGGGGTAGGAGATCACCTTGGGGTGGTCGATGCCGGGGATGTCGGGATGGCGGGGCACCACGCCCGTGGCCAGGACGATCTCGTCGAAGTCCGCCAGGAGCTCCGGCGTGGCGCGGGTGCCCAGGCGCACCACCACGCCCGCCGTAGCCAGGCGCCGGCCGAAGTAGCGCAGGGTCTCGTAGAACTCCTCCTTGCCCGGCACCCGCTTGGCGATGTTGAGCTGGCCGCCCAGCTCCGGCGCGGCCTCGAAGAGGGTGACCAGGTGGCCCCGCTCCGCCGCATGGCACGCGAAGCTCATCCCGGCGGCGCCGCCGCCGACCACCGCGAGCCGCTTGGGCGCCACGGTGGGCTCGAAGGTCAACTCCGTCTCGTAGCAGGCCCGGGGATTCACCAGGCAGGTGCAGCGCTTCTGCTGGAAGACCAGGTCGAGGCAACCCTGGTTGCAGGCGATGCAGGTGTTGATGTCGAGGGCGCGGTCCTCCTCGGCCTTCTTCACGAACTCCGCGTCCGCCAGCAGGGGCCGGGCCATGCTCACCATGTCGGCGCAGCCCGAGGCCAGGATCTCCTCGGCCACCTCCGGCGTGTTGATGCGGTTGGTGGTGATGAGGGGGATGCCCACTTCGCCCTTCAGCCGCTTCGTCACCCAGGCGTAGGCGCCCCGGGGCACCATGGCGGCGATGGTGGGCACCCGGGCCTCGTGCCAGCCGATGCCCGTGTTGAGGATCGTGACCCCCGCGGCCTCGAGGGCCTTGGCCAGCTGCACCACCTCCTCCCAGCTGCTGCCGTCGGGCACCAGGTCCAGCATGGAGAGGCGGAAGATCACGATGAAATCCGGGCCCACGGCGGCGCGGACGGCCTTCACCACCTCCAGGGGGAAGCGCATGCGGTTCGCGTACCCGCCGCCCCAGGCATCCGTCCGGCGGTTGGTGCGGGCCGCGATGAACTGGTTGATGAGGTAGCCCTCGCTGCCCATGATCTCCACGCCGTCATAGCCCGCCCTCTGGGCCAGCCGCGCACAGGCCGCGTAGTCGCGGATGGTCTTCCGGATGCCGCGCTCCGAGAGGGCCGAGGGCTTGAAGGGGGTGATGGGGCTCTTGAGGGCCGTGGGGGCGACGCTGAGGGGGTGGTAGCTGTAGCGTCCGCTGTGGAGGATCTGCAGGGCGATCTTCCCACCCGCGTGGTGGACGGCCTCGGTGACCACGCGGTGCTTCCGCACCTGCCAGGGCCAGGAGAGCTGGGCGCCGAAGGGCGTGAGCCGGCCCCGCAGGTTGGGGGCGATGCCGCCGGTCACGATGAGCCCCACGCCCCCCCGGGCCCGCTCGGCGTAGAAGGCGGCCATCTTGGCGAAGCCGTCCTTCGCTTCCTCCAGGTTCGTGTGCATGGAGCCCATGAGCACACGGTTGCGGAGGGTGGTGAAGCCCAGGTCGAGGGGTTCGAGCAGGTGCGGATAGGCCACGGGTGCTCCGGGGGGATCCGGCCAGTGTAGAGCCTCCGGTGGCCTACCCTGCGTCAGGGCTCGATCTTCTCCACCACCAGCGTCATCCGCGTCACCACGGCGGCGAGGGCGCCCACGGCCGCGAAGACCGGCAGCAATGCGGCGCCCACCAGGCCCAGGGTGAGGGGGATCTCGATGAGGGTCTTCCCCTCCTCGTTCTTCAGGGTGATCCGCCGGATGTTGCCCTGGTGGATCAGCTCCTTGATCTTGTCGAGGACCTTGCCGCCCTCGAGCTTGAACTCCTCGGTGCGCGTGCGGTCGCCGTCCATGGGGCCTCCTGTGACTGATGCTGGGGCTACGGCCAAGGCTCGGGGCGGCTTATGCCTTGGGCTCCCGCCTGCGAACCACCTCGGGGAACATCTCCTGGGCGCAGTCGGGGCAGATGCCGTGGGAGAAGTCGGCCTCGGAGCGCTCGGTGATGTACTGCTCCAGCTGGTTCCAGTAGCCCCGATCGTCGCGGATCTTCTTGCAGTGGGCGCAGATGGGGAGCAGACCGGAGAGCTGCTTCACGTTGCCCAGGGCCTCGGACAGCTCCTCGTTCCGGGCGCGCAGCTCCCGGGTGCGCTGCGCGACCATGGCCTCCAGCTCGGCCTTGCTGCGGGCCAGGGCCGCCAGCCGGAGCCGGAAGATGCCGTACATGCCGGTGAGGGCCGCCAGGATCGCCAGGGTGGTGGCCCACCAGCGTTTCCACCAGGGGGACCGCACGGTGAAATCGAGGCCCTCGGCCGTTCCGAACGGGCCGTCGCCGTTGGCCGCCCGCACCTCGAACCGGTAGCGCCCCCCCGGCAGGGCGGGGTAGCGGACGGTGCGGCTCTCGGCTTCGTGCCACTCCTCCTCCAGCCCCTGCAGGCGCACCTGGAACCGCAGGGCCCGCTCGTTGATGAAGGACGGGGCGGCGATGTGGAACTCGAGGGTGGCCTCGCGGGAGGGCACGGGGGCAAGCTCCCCGAAGGGGGGATCGAATCGCCGGGCGCCGCGGACCACCTGGAGGATGCGCGCCTGGGGCGGATCGAGGGGCGCCTGCGGGCCCTCCGCGTCGTACCGCACGAGTCCGTTCGCCGTGCCCACCCAGACATTGCCGCCCTCAGCCAGGAGGGCGAGGATCGCGCAGTCCTCGCTGGCCATGCCCTCGTCCCGGCCCACGTGGATGGGCGGATCCAGCCGGTCCAGACCCTGGTCCGTGCTCACCCAGGTCCGGCCGAGCCGATCCACCTGGACGGCGTAGATGAGGTTCGTGCGGAGCCCGTGGCCCCTGGTCCGCTGCTCGAGGATCTTGAGCCGCCCGTCCTCCAGGCGCACCCGGGTGAGGCCGTGGGGCTCCTGGTAGTGGAGCCAGGCGCTGCCATCCGGCAGGAAGGCGGCCCCGTACACCGTGAAGGTCCGGAGGCCGTCGTGATCGGTGAAGAAGCGCCAGCGGCCCTCGGGCTCCCGCACGAGGAGGCCGGCCGTGGTGCCCACCCAGAGCCGGCCCTGCGGATCCTCGCTGAACTGGTAGGCCCCGAGGGCGGGGCGGCCGGCCACGGCGGGACCGGCCTCCTGCACCAGCCGCTGGCTCGCCGGATCCCAGCGGAGGACCCCATGGCGGGTGCTGCCGAGCCAGAGCCTGCCCTGGCGGTCCTGGAAGACGGTGTTCACTTCCCGGCCCAGATCCCCCAGGGGGGCGACCTCCGCCTCGTGGCGGCCAGGCCGCAGCCAGAGGGTGGGGCCGACGGTGGTGACCATCCAGAGGGTGCCGGCCCGGTCCTGGGCCAGGCCCTTGATGCGCCGCCCGCCGGTGCCGGGGATGATCTCGAGGCCCGCCGGTCCCAGGCGGGCCGCGCCGCCATCCGTGGCCACCAGCAGGCGGCCCTCCCGGTCGTGGGTGATGAACCACACCACCTCGCCGAAGGCGCCGTGGGACAGGGTGTAGTTCCGCACCCGGCCCTCCCCCTGGAGGCGGGCCAGGGCCGGGCCGAGCACCCACAGGGTGCCCTCCCGGTCGCGGAAGACCGTGCGGACCCAGCGGAAGGGGAGGCCCACGGAGGCATCCAGGTACTCCGAGCGCTCCCCCATGAGGTGGAGGGCCCCATCCTGGGTGGGCAGCCACAGGGAGCCATCGCGGTCGAGGAAGGGGGTCCCGCTGGTGGTGAGGGCGGCCTTGAGCCGACGGGATTCATCCTGGAACCGGGCTCCGCCGGGGGGCAGCATGAACAGCCGGAGGCCGGCGCCGGCCCAGACCCGCCCCTCGCCGTCCTCTGCCACCAGGCTGACGCCCCCCGCGGGCAGCCCATCGGCCGGTCCCCAGTGGTGGGTGGAACCGTCGGGGTAGAACGCCTGGATGCCCTCCGGGGCGGCGAGATACAGGGCGCCGCTGTGCGACCCCTCGGCGAGGGAGCCGGCGCTCCCCTGCATCCGCTCGGGCAGGGCCTTGAAGTGCACGCCGCCTTCCTGGAGGTAGCGTCCCTTCCGGGTGGCGACCCACAGGCGGCCCTGGCGGTCCTGGGCGATGAAGGTGGGTACGGTGCCCACGGGCTCCGTCCCGAAGACCGCCGGTTCGAAGCGGCCGTTCCGGAAACGGACCAGCCCGCGCAGGGTGCCCACCCACACGCCCCCATCGGGGTCCGGCAGGATGCGCGAGACGTAGGCGGAGGGGAGGCCATCCTCCAGGCTCCAGTGGCGGCACTGGCCGCCCTCGTAGCGGAGCAGGCCATTCTCCGTCCCCAGCCAGAGGAACCCGTCCCGGTCCTGGGTCAGGCAGAGCACGGCCCCGGAGGGGAGGCCCTGCTCAGGGCCGAGGATGGCGAAGGGACGCCGCCCACCGGTCTGGGCGGGGAGGGGGAGTGCCGCCAGCGCGGCCATCAGGAGCGGCAACAGCCATCGCGTCGAGCACATCTTCCAGACCAGCATACCTGCCTCATCGGCAGGGGGCGGCCCGGCCCCCAGGAGTGGACGGGTCGGGCCCCGGAGCCGGGCGCGCCGGGTTCCGGTCCAATGCTGCCTAGCCGGCTTTTCCCCGGGGGGTTCAGGCTGGCGCGGCCTCTGCCGATGGGGAATCCAGGCATCTTGACTGTGTTTACATCGACCGGCTATCCAGGGGAAGGCCCACCCCTCCCGGTCCCCACCCCACCCACGCCCTCCCGCAGGAAGCCCCTTGGCGATGCCCTACCCCTCCCTTCCCGGTTCCTCCGTCCCCCGCCGACGCCGGGGTCGCGCGTGAACAACCTCCAGGGTCTCATCCAGAGCATCAGCCTTTCGGACGTGGTGCAGCTCCTCCACATGAACCGCAAGACCGGGGTCCTGCGCGTCCAGAACGGCCGCTTCAGCGGGGTGCTCCACGTGAACGCCGGCGAAGTGGTGCACGCCGAATCGGGCCAGGCCATCGGCGAGCTGGCGGCCTTCGAGCTCATGACCTGGGATCGGGGGGAGTTCGAGTTCGTGACGGGCCCCATCAAGCCCGTCGGCAGCATCCGGCGCTCCGTGCCCGACCTGCTCATGGAGTCCGCCCGCACCCTGGACACCCGGCGCCGCCTGAAGGCCTACTTCCCCACCCTGGACGCGGTGCCCTGGACCTTCCTGCCCGAACCCGCCCTCACCTCGGGCCTCAACCTGTCGCCCGACGCCCGGAAGGCCATCCCCCACTTCGACGGCTACCACGATTTCCACCAGGTGATGGCCGCCACCCAGCAGAACGAGGTGGCGGTGCTCGAGGCCGCCTTCGCCCTCCTGGAGGCCGATCGCCTCAAGACCTTCGAACCCGCCGTGCCCCTCACCGTCAACCTCCTGAAGGCCCGGCTCTTCGGCAAGGCGGATCGCGTGGAGGTGGGCCCCATCCACGAGTCCCGCTGGCGGGGCCTCCAGCCCTACAGCCACGGCCATATCTCCCAGGTGCGGATCCAGTGGCGCGGCGGGGTGGCCCACGAGGCCGTGCGGTTCAACGCCGATCTGGCCGACAGCACGATCGCCGTGCCCGAGGCCTTCCTCCAGAGCTGGGGGATCGGCCCCTCCGCGCTCGTGGTGGTGCGCCCCGCCCGCTGAACCGTCCCCACGCCCTTATTCCTTCCTTCCCCTTCCGGAGCAGGCCATGGTGCACACGATCGCCGATCTCTTCTACGAGGCCTGCGCCTTCCAGTCTGCGGACGCCCTGGCCTTCCGCCGCGGCGGCACCTACGTGCCCATCTCCCACCAGGAGCTGCAGGCCCGGGTGGAGCGCCTGGCCCTCGCCCTGGAGGCGCGCGGCCTGAAGGCGGGCGAACCCGTCGCCCTGATCTGCGAGAACCGGCCCGAGTGGACCGTGGTGGACTACGCCTGCGCCGTCTCCGGCCTGCCCACGGTGCCGCTCTATCCCACCCTGAACGCCCCCCAGTCGGCCTTCATCCTCAAGCACGCGGAGACCCGCATCGTGTTCTGCTCCACGCCCGAGCAGGCCCGGAAGGCCCTGACCGCCAAGGGGCCCGACAGCGCCCTGGCCACGGTGGTCCAGATGGACGGCATCCCGGTGGATCCCTCGGTGGTCCCCTTCGCCACCCTCATGGCCGAGGGCGAGGCCCTGGAGGCGCGGCGCCCGGAGGTGCGGGCCTGGGCGCGGCAGCGGAAGCCCGGGGACCTGCTGACCCTCATCTACACCTCCGGCACCACCGGCGATCCCAAGGGCGCCATGCTCACCCACGGGAACCTGGTGTCCAACGTGGAGCGCACCCTGGAGCTCATCCAGATGAAGCGGGGGGACCGCTGCCTGTCCTTCCTCCCCCTCTCCCACATCCTGGAGCGCATGGCGGGGCACTATTCCATGATGCGCATCGGCGCCAGCATCTACTACGCCGAGAGCATCGCCACCGTGGGGGACGACCTCCAGGCCACCAAGCCCACCCTCATCATCAGCGTGCCCCGCATCTACGAGAAGATCTACGCCCGGGTCCGCGAGGGCGTGGCCTCCAGCAGCTTCCTCAAGCGGTTCATCTTCCACTGGGCCATGTGGGCCGGGGAGATGTCCGTGCCCTACCTCTACGAGAAGCGGAACATCCCCCTCTGGATCCAGTTCCAGCTCTGGTGGAGCCGGCACCTGGTCTTCCACAAGATCCTGGCGAAGACCGGCGGGAACATCCGCTTCGCCATCAGCGGGGGCGCGCCGCTCTCGCCCAAGGTCATGGCCTTCTTCTGGGCCATCGGCCTGCCCATCACCGAGGGCTACGGCCTCACCGAGACCAGCCCCGTCATCTCCTTCAACCGCTTCGGCGAAGTGGCGCCCGGCAAGGTGGGCCGCCCCATCTACGACACCTGGCAGGGCCGCCCCTACGTGAAGATCGCGCCGGATGGCGAGATCCTCTGCCAGGGGCCGAATGTGATGAAGGGCTACTGGAAGAACCCCGAGGCCACGGCCGAGGCCTTCGATGCCGAAGGCTACTTCCGCACCGGCGACATCGGCGAGCTCGACGCGCGCGGCCTGCTCAAGATCACGGACCGGAAGAAGGAGATCATCGTCACCAGCGGCGGCAAGAAGGTGGCCCCGCAGCCCATCGAGGAGCTCCTCAAGACCGACAAGTTCATCACCCAGGCGGTCCTGCTCGGCGACCGGCGCAACTTCATCTCCGCGCTCATCATCCCCAACTTCGACAGCCTCTACCGCTGGGCGCACCAGCACAAGATCGCCTACAACAGCAGCCGCGACCTGGTGGCGCGCCCCGAGACGGTACAGATGCTCATGGAGCGGGTGGAGCTCATCAACCAGCAGCTCTCCAATTTCGAGCGCGTGAAGAAGATCGCCGTGCTGGACCACGAGCTGAGCCTGGAGACCGGCCAGCTCACCCCCAGCCTCAAGGTGAAGCGCCGCGTGGTGAACGAGATGTACGCCACCCTCATCGAGTCGCTCTACAAGGAGGCCTGATCTCCGGCGTTCAGCCTCCCGGGGGGCCCTTCAACTCGATGACGTTGCCCTCCGGATCCTGCAGGTACACCGAGGGCCCCCGGCCCTCGGCGCCGTAGTTGTCGTGGACCTCGCTCAGCGCCACGCCGTGGGCGGCGAAGCTGGCCCGCAGGGCCGCCTCGTCGAAGGGCTCGATGCGCAGGCAGAGGTGGTCCAGGTTCCGGCCCTCGGACCCGGGGGCCGCCCCGCCGGTGGCCCCCAGCTTCCCGGAGACGGCGATGAGGTCGAGCATGGAGCGCCCGGCCCGCAGGTGGACCAGGCCGAGCTCCGGCACCTCCCGGTCCAGGCCGAGACCCAGCACGCGGGTGTAGAAGTCGGTCATGGCCGTCAGATCGGCGGCACGGAGGACGGCGTGATCGAGGGCGAGGATCTGCACGGGCGGGACTCCAGAAAGCAGGATCAGCGGCCTTCCACCCGCCAGAGGGCCAGTTCGTCGCCCGCCTTCGGGACGGGGAGCAGGCCGTTCTCCACGGCGCCGTCGTCGCTCTCGGGCTCGCAGAGGTAGGCCGCCACGGCGGCCAGGGGCTGGTCCATGGGCACCAGGAACCAGCCGGGCGGCACGGAACGCGGACCCCGTCGCCAGGAGACGGCCAGCTCGCCCACGGCCGCGGCCTCCAGGATGGCCCGGCCGCCCTCGGAACCCAGGGATTCCACCACGGGCACGGCCACCTCGAAGGTGCCCAGGGCCTCGCGCAGGGTCAGGCCGTGCAGGCGCAGGTGGGCGGCCACGGGAGGGGGCACCAGGTACGCCTCGGGGCGCGCCACCACCGTGGTGCCCACGAAGCGGGCGAAGTGGGGCAGGGTGACGGCCGTGGGCGCCCCCTCCAGGGTGCGGGGCGTGCGGGTGAGGACCTCCACGGGCCGCTCGCGCACGTCCAGCCGGTAGCGCACGGCCATGCGGTCCCGCGGCACGCGGCTCTCCGCCACGGTCTGCGCCACCTCGTCCCGGTGGGCGGCCACGTGCTTCAGGGTCTCCAGCATGAAGGCGTAGGCGGTCCTCACCCGCTCCTCGAAGGGGATGTAGGCGTAGCACTCCAGCAGCAGGTCCATGCGGCTGGTGAGGCCCCGGTAGTTGCCGCCGAAGCGGGGGTGGTGCGGATAGGTCATCCAGCCCTCGCGCACGGCCGAGGCGGGATCGGCCTCGCCGTCGGCGTCCAGCACCCGCTCGTCCTCCACGAAGTTCCCGTACCAGCCCGCATCCAGGCCGTGGTTCGCCTTCAGCGCCGCCACGACGGGGGGCAGCAGGCGCTCCCGCATGTAGGCCACGGGTTCGCCGCGGCCGGTCTCCTCCGTGTGGGGGACATCGTAGGTCATGGAGAAGCGGTGCACCGAGCCGTTGGTGGCGTGGTTGTCGATGGTGAGGTCCGGCTCCCAGGCCTGGCACACGCGGGTCTGGAGCAGGCGCATCTCGGCGCCCTGCATCCGCAGGTAGTCGCGGTTCAGGTTGATCTTCGCGCCGTTCTCCCGGGTGCCCACCCCGCTGTCCGGCCCCAGCTGGCCCGAGAGCTTGGGCAGGTGCAGCTTGCGGTTGCCGGGGTCGATGGCATCGTTGCCGTCCGGGTTGAAGAGCGGCACCACCACCAGGGTGAGGTGCTCCAGGATCTGCCCCGCGTCCAGGCCCGGTTTCCCGTCCAGCAGGTCGCGCACCAGCATCAGGCAGCCCTCCTTGCCCTCCACTTCGCCCGCGTGGATGCCACTGATGACGAGCACCACGGGCAGGCCCAGGGCCCGGGCCTCGGCGGGGGTCTTCGCCCCGCGGGCGGAGAGCACCAGCAGGGGCAGTTCCCGGCCCTGGGGGCTCAGGCCGAAGGCCTCCACGTGCAGGCGGCGGTCGCCCTTGGCCTGCAGGCCCGAGATGAAGGCCATCACGTCCGCATGACGGCTGGTCTCCTCGTAGCGGGTGGCCTCGGCGCGGGTGAGCAGGGGCATGGGACCTCCAGGCGGGAGGGGCATTCTCCCACAGGACGTCGTCCCGTCCTCCGTGGATCAGGTGATGCGCTTCAGGACCTGCCGTCCCATGTGGGAGAGGTTGAGGCGGCCGGGGCCGCTCTCCCGGACGAGGTCGTGGCGCTCCAGCCAGGCGATGTCGGCCTCGGCGGCCCCGGCCTTCAGGAGGTGCTCCCGCGCCACGTCCGGGTGGTGGGAGGCCACCATCTTCAGGAGACGGAGTTGGAGGGGCGAGATGGCATCGGTCATGGCTGGCTCTGGTGGCGCCGGTAGCTGGGGCGGTGGAGGTCGCTGATCTGGACGGTGACATTGAGCCGCATCCCCGCGGCGCTGCGGGGGAAGGCGCGGACCAGCAGCGGCAGCAGGGCGTCGCTGAGGGAGGCCTTCACGGCATCGCTGCGGCCTTCCATCACCTGCACGTCGAGGGTGACGAAGGCGCGGTCCGGGGCGCCGTCGGCCACGCGGAAGATCCCGTGGCGGATCACGCGGCTCTTGAGGTCCGCCTCCGCGAAGAGCCCCGTGTCCACCAGGGTGCGGTGGAGGTCGGCCAGGAGACCGGGCCAGTCCGGTTCGTCCAGCAGGTTGTCCGAGGCTTCCAGGATGCAGTGGGGCATGGGCGACCGCCGATGCCCCAGTCTACCGCCTCGAGGCCGGCTTCCGGGCCACGGCCTTGCGGCCCTCCGGCTTCCAGAAGCCGCCCTCCTCCGCGAAGCAGACGTTCTCCAGGTCGGCCACGTGGACCTGCAGGTGGGCCTGGGCGTCCGCGACGGCCTGGTTGTACACCGCCGGGCCGATCTCCTTCAGGCAGAAGTCCAGGAAGACCCCCGCCCCCAGCCCGCCCAGGCTCACGCCGTATTCCTGCGCCACGAATCGCTGGATGGATTCGTGCAGGCGCGTCTCGACGTCGGGGGGGAGCCGGATGTCCATGGGAGCCTCGGGAACCCCCGACGATACCCGCAACGGAGCCGCGGGGCCCCGGTCATCCCCCCGGGAGGTCCCTCATCGGTGTTCGTCGGGCTGGGATTTGGGCGCTTCCGCCTTCTGGGCGCCGCTGTCGTCCGGCTTGGCGAAGCGCTGGGCGCGGAGGTGAAAATCGTCGGTGAAGGTGCGGCGCACCGGCGGCGGGGCGGCGGCCTCGGCCTGGATCCGGATCCGGCGCAGGCGCCAGAGGGCCCAGCCCACGGGCAGCAGCAGGAGGAAGGGGTACTCCAGCAGGATCCGCAGGGGCGTCAGGCGGAACTGGTTGGGGCGCAGGCCATCGGCCACGTAGTTGTCCAGCACCCAGATCTCGTCGCCGGGCACCAGTTCGGCGGCCTCGGCCTTGAGCATCGTCAGCTCCCGGTCCCGGTCGCCCTCCTTCACCGTCACGATGTCCGCGATCTGGCTCTGGGGATCGCGGTCCACCCGCACCACCTTCACGTGCGCCGCGCCCGGGCCCTGCCAGCGGCAGAAGGGGTTCATCACCAGCAGGAAGGTCTGCACCAGCCCCACCCAGACCACCGCCAGCACCACCCCCCAGAGCGCCACCAGGGCGCTCCAGCGGAGAGCGGGACGGGCGAAGACGGACATGGGGGCAGTATCCCAGGTTCACCCGCGGCCGTCGGGTGCGATCCGCCCCAGGAAGTCCCGGAGGGCCTGGGCGGCGGCGTCGGGCCGGGTCTGCAGCAGCCAGTGGGGGCCCTGCAGGGTGGCGATGTCCAGGCCGCGCAGGTGCGTCCGCAGGTGGCGCGTGGCGGCGGCGGGCACCAGGCGATCGTGGGCGGCCACCAGGGCCAGGGCGGGCACGTGGATGCGGGACAGCAGGGGCGTCTGATCCACGGCGATCACGGCCAGCAGGCGGTCGCGGAGGGTGGCCTTGGGCACGGCCGGCAGCACGCGCCGCACCAGGTCCATCAGGGGCCCCGTGGCCCAGCGGCCCAGCAGGAGGAAGCGGATGGCCCCCAGAGGCAGCCGCATCGGCGGCAGCAGGCCCAGCAGGGGCGCCGTCCAGGCGAGGCCCGGGCGCGGGTTCCGGGCGAAGGTGCCGCAGAGCACCAGGGCCACCAGCCCCTCCGGCCGTTCCGCCGCCAGGGCCAGGGCCACGGGGCCCGAGAAGGATTCCCCCAGCAGCACGTAGGGCCGGTCCCGCGGCAGGAGCGTCCGGGCATGGTGGAGGCACGCCGCGTAGGACACCAGGGCCTCGGGGTAACGCACGACCCGTGCCTCGAAGTCCACGGCCGCCTTCAGGAAGGGCTCGAACATCACGCCTGTCCCGTCCAGCCCCGGCAGCAGGACCAGCAGCGAGCGTTCCTCCAGGCGCAGGGGCATGCCCCAGTATCCCAGACCCCGGTTCGCCCCGGGGCGGGCGGACCGCCCGGGGCTACATGGCCACGAGCTTCGGCTTCACCAGCCGCTCGAAATCCTTGTACGACATGCGGATCAGCTCGGTGTGGGTGCCGGCGTTGAAGGCGATCTCGGGATCGGCGGCCAGGTGCGGATCCACGAAGACCTCCAGGCCGTAGAGGTTGCCGAAGGGCGGCATGGCCCCCACCTCGCAGCCGGGGAAGTCGGCGGTGAATTCGCGCTCGTTGGTGAGCTCGATGGTGGTGGCCCCCGTCGCCCGGCGCAGCCGCTCCAGGTCCACCTTCCGGTCCGCGGGGAGGACGGCCAGGGCCGGCCGTCCGTCCAGGTTCACCACCACCGTCTTGGCCATCTCCTTCCCGGGGATGTGGGCGGCGCCCGCCACCGAGGTGGCGGTGAAGGCCAGCGGGTGGGGGATCACGATGTGCGACACCCCGTTGGCTTTGAGGAATTCCTTCACGTTGGCCACGGTCATGGCGGCCTCCTTGGGTTGAACGCGCCCCAAGGATGGGTCCGGGCGGCGGCCGGTGCCATCGGTCCAGAGCCTGCAAAAAACGCGGCGGCTAGTTGATGTACCAGTAGGTCCCGTCGGACACGCAGACGACCGTCCAGAAGCTGTAGAGGAACGCGACGGAGGCGGTGGGGGCGAAGGTCGTGGCGTTGGTGGTGCCGGTGCCGTCCTGGATCGTGCCGACGGCGGTGTTCAGGGTGAAGTGGTTGCCCCCCGCCATCACGTAGATCATCCGGCCCGCATTGGCGGTGGGATCGGGCAGGGTGACGGTGGGCGTGCCCGTGTTGGCCACCACCACCATCCGGTCATTGGCGCCCACGAGGTAGGTGGTCCCGGTGGACCCCGGGATCACGTGCACGCCCGTGGGGCCGGAGGCGCCCTGGGGGATGGTGAAGTTCAGGATGGCGGCACTGGCGGTGCCGGAGTTGGTCACCGAGGCGGAGGACCCCGCAGCGCCCGTGGTGGTGGTGCCCACCGTCACCGTGGCCGCCGTGCCGGCCGGGCCCGTGGCCCCGGTGGCCCCCGTCGCGCCCGTGGGTCCGGTCGCCCCCGTGGGGCCCTGGAGCCCCTGCGGACCCTGGGCTCCGGTGGCCCCGGCCGGGCCCGTGGCGCCCCGGGCCGCCAGCAGGGCCCAGGTGGTGCCTGACCCCGCCACGTCCAGGGCGGGATCCACGTTGAGGTTGCCCGTGAGGGCGATGTAGCTCGCGCCTCCCTCGGAGACGGTGTCACCGACGGTGTAGGTGGTGCTGCCGCTCCAGGCCCCCCGGAAGGAGACCGGCGGGCCTTGCGGCCCGTGGGGCCCTGGAGCCCCTGCAGTCCCTGGGGCCCGGTGGCGCCGGTGGCCCCCGCGGGGCCCGCCAGGCCCTGGATGCCCGGGATGCCCTGGATTCCCTGGAGGCCCTGCGGGCCCTGGGCGCCCTGGAGCGCGAGCACGGCCCAGTGCCCGCCCGAGCCGGCCACGTCGGCCGCCGGATCGAGGGCGGTGCTGGCTGTCAGCGCGACGTAGGAGGATCCGTTCTCGGACACCGCGTCCCCGGGGGCGTACGAGGCGCTGCTGCTCCAGGCGCCCTTGAAGGCGGCCGGAGGGCCCTGGGGGCCCGCGGGGCCCGTGGCGCCGGTGGCTCCCTGGGGACCGGCGATTCCGGGGAGGCCCATGGGGCCCTGGGATCCGGTGGCGCCGGTCGGGCCCGCGGGTCCGGCGGGTCCTTGGGGGCCCTGGGGACCGGGCGCGCCCGCCACCGTGCCGGGGGCCCAGCTCGAGCCATTGAACACCAGGGCCTGGCCCGTGGCGGGGGCGGTGGTGGTGTCCAGGGGCACGCCCGCGAGACGCAGCACCACCGTGGCGTTCTGGGTGCCGCCCACGTCGCCGGCCAAGGGGCCGGAGAATTCAAAGGCGCTGCGGGCCTGGAGGGCGGGCACCAGGTCCGTGTCGGGCGTGAGGGCCGTGCCGTTGATGGCGAGGTGGAGCTTGAGGTTGGGGGTGCCCAGCAGCGAGGCGGGGATGGCGGGCATGCCCGGGCCGCCCAGCACCACGGCGTAGAGGCCGTTGTTCACGGCCACGTCCTGGGGGCCCGAGTTCCACAGCTCGTGGGCCTGGGCATCCAGGATGGAGAAGACGAAGCTGCGGGTGCCCGTGACCGGTAGGCCGGCCTCCGTGAGGCGGCCCTGGTAGGCCACGGCGGGGCTGGGCGGCGCCACGGCCGTGGCGGGGGCGCCCTGGGCGCGGAGGCCGGGCGCCAGGCTGGCCAGGACCAGGGTCAGGAGGGAGAGACGGAGGGGCAAAGGGACCCCCAGGGCAGGGGGGTGGCTTCGGGGAATGGGGTGCTGCGGACGGCCGCCCGCGGTGCGCAGTTTCAGTTGACGTGCATGGGCACGGCGGCCCTCAGGTCGGGCAGGGCGAAGGTGGAGATCCCGTCCCCCCCGTAGTTCGTGCCCAGGATGGAGAACAGGGCAGTATTCGAGGAGATGGTCAGGAGCTGCCCATTGCAGAGGGCCCAGCCATCCGGTGCGAAGTTCCCCGCGAACAGCTTGATCTCGCCCAGGTACGGCCCCGTCGCGCTGCCGCTGCCGCCCCGGGGCGGGAAGATCCCCGTCACGGCGATGATGTAGGTGAGGCCCACGGCCTGCACCGTGCCCGTCTGCTTCTGACCGAGAAGCATGGTCGTGATGGTCGCGGGCGCGGGTCCGGTGGCTCCCTGGGGACCCGTCGGTCCCGCCGGTCCGGTGGCTCCCGCCGGGCCCGTCGCCCCGGTGGCGCCGGCGAGGCCCTGAGGGCCCGTCGGGCCGGTGGCCCCCTGGGGACCCGTGGCACCCGTGACCCCGGCCGGGCCCACCAGGCTGGTGCCCGTGGCGGGCCAGGCGCCGGCGGTGACGAGGCCCTTGGGGCCGTAGAGGAGGCTGGCGGTGGTGTCGAGGTAGAAGTCCCCGTCGGTGCCGA
>JAJYBX010000272.1 GCA_021778785.1 Acidobacteriota bacterium | reverse complement strand
CCTGCTCTCCGGCTTCATGTTCGACATCGGGAACATGCCCAAGCCCCTCCAGGCCGTGACCTATCTCATCCCCGCCCGATACTTCGTGGTCTTCCTGCGGGGCCTCTACCTCAAGGGGACCGGCCTCGCCCAGCTGTGGCCCGACTGCCTGCTGATGGTCGCCTTCGGCGCCCTGATGCTTCTCCTCGCGATCCGCAGCTTCAGGAAGCGGCTGGCCTGAGAAGGGACCTCCATGCTCGAACGCCTCTACCGGATGCTCGTCAAGGAATTCATCCAGGTTCTCCGGAACCCGAGGATGCGGGCCGTCCTGTTCGTGATGCCTGTGGCCCAGGTGATCATCATCGGCTATGCGGTGAGCACCGACGTCCGCCATGTGCCCATGGCCGTCTACGACCTGGACCGCACGCCCGCCACCCGGGACCTGATCTCCCGCTTCGAAGCGTCGGGCTGCTTCGACGTGGTGCGGCGGGTCACCTCGGAATCCGAGATCCAGGACGTGCTGGACTCCGGGGAGGCGAAAGCCGTGCTCCGGCTCAACCATGGCTTCGCCGGGGCGCTGGCCGGCGGAGGCGGCGCCTCGGCCCAGTTCCTCCTGGATGGCTCGGACTCGAACACCGCCAGTGTCGCGATGGCCTACGCCGGAAGGATCACGGCCCGGTTCAACCAGTCGCTCCTGGAGCAGCGCTTCGCGCGCAGGGCCGGGGTGCGCCTGGATGCCGAGCCCGTGGTCCTCGTGTCCCGCGCCTGGTTCAACGCCAACCTGGACAGCAGGAACTACTTCGTACCAGGTGTCCTGGCCATGCTCGTGGCCGTGCTCACCATCATCCTCTCCAGCATGTCGATCGTGCGGGAACGGGAGATCGGCACCATGGAGCAGATCATGGTCACCCCCATCGGGCGGCTGGAGTTCATCCTGGGCAAGACGATCCCCTTCGCGGTCATCGGCTTCGTGGACGTCGCCCTCATCGCCCTCATCACGGTGTTCTGGTTCCGGGTCCCCATGCTCGGCTTCCCGCCGATCCTCTTCCTCGGCACGGGTCTGTACCTGCTCTGCACCCTCGGCGTGGGGCTCTTCATCTCCACCGTGAGCGCCACCCAGCAGCAGGCCATGATGACGGCCTTCTTCTTCATGCTCCCCGCCTTCATGCTCTCGGGGTTCGTCTATCCCATCGCCAACATGCCCCGGGTCGTGCAGGTCCTCACCCTCCTGAATCCCCTGCGCTACTACCTCGTGATCATCCGGGGCGTGTTCCTGAAGGGGCTGGGCCTCCAGGTGCTCTGGCCCCAGATGCTGGCCCTGACCCTGCTCGGGAGCGCCATGCTGCTCCTCGCCGCGGGCAGGTTCAGGAAGACCATGGCCTGAGGCCCCGGGTCCCCTCTGTCGCTACAATGGTGGGTTGAGGTGCCGATGCTTCCCCTTGCCTCCCGGATCCGTGATGCCCGACTGCTGCCCCTGGCGGACAAGGTGCTGCGTGGTGAGCGGCTGTCCTTCGACGACGGCCTCCTGCTCTACGCGACGCCGGACCTCACGGGCGTGGGCGCCATGGCCAACCACGTGCGGACCCGGCTGCACGGCCGCAAGTCCTACTACGTGGTGAGCCGGCGGCTCTCCTACACGAACGTCTGCTACACCCACTGCCAGTTCTGCGCCTTCCAGGCCAAGCCCGGCGATCCCCGGGCCTACGCCCTGTCCGCCGAGGACATCATCCGGGAGCTGGAGAAGCCCGAGAACGACGGCGTCCGCGAGCTGCACATGACCTCGGGCCACAACCCGAAGCTGAAGATCGACTACTTCGAGGACCTGTTCCGGAAGATCAAGGCCCGTTTTCCGTCCATCCACCTCAAGGTCTTCACCATGATCGAGATGGACTACTACGCCCGCATCTCGGGCCTGTCCACCGAGGCCTTCCTGGACCGCTGCATGACCGCCGGACTGGAGAGCTGCCCCGGTGGCGGCGCCGAGATCTTCGACGAGGCGCTCCGCGAGCAGATCTGCATCGGCAAGAAGGACGCCCAGGTCTGGCTGGACACGGCGGCCCTCTGCCACCGCAAGGGGATCCCCACCAACTGCACCATGCTCTACGGCCACATCGAGGAGGCCCGCCACCGGGTGGACCACCTCCTTCGGCTGCGCGACCTGCAGGACCGCTCCCTCGCGGCGGGCTTCGCCGGCTTCCTGGCCTTCATCCCCCTGGCCTACCAGAACGAGGACAACGAGCTGAGCGCCACCCATGTCATCCACGAGACCACGGGGACCCAGGACCTGCGCGAGATCGCCGTGGCCCGCCTGCTGCTCGACAACATCCCGCACATCAAGGCCTACTGGGTCATGATCTCGCCGGGCCTGGCCCAGATCGCCCTCAGCTACGGCGCCGACGACGTGGACGGCACCGTCATCGCCGAGGAGATCGCGCACGACGCCGGCGCCAAGACGCCCCAGGGCCTCACCCAGGGTGAGCTGGAACGGCTCATCCGGGAGGCCGGCTACGAGCCCCTGGAACGGGACAACCTCTACCGCACCTACGAGACCGCCGGGGTCTAATCGACCTTGCGCTTCTCGTAGGCCTTCCCGGGATCCAGGGGGAACGTGAAGCGGCTGCCCCACAGGCGGTCGAAGATGGCTGCGCCCTGGGCGGCGAGGATCGGGTCGCGGAAGAGGGCCTCCACGTTCCGGGAGTCCATGAAATAGCCTTCCTCCCAGTTGCTGGTGCCCACCCACAGCACGGCGTCGTCCACCACCAGGTACTTGCTGTGGACCGTCCGGGCGTAGGGGATGTGGCCCTCGGCGGCCTCGGGGATGGAGGCGATGCGCACCTCCAGATTGGGGATCAATGTGAGCGATTTGAGGTGGGGCAGCGCACGGCCCCCCAGCACCCAGTCGGAGACCAGCAGCTGCACCTTCACGCCCCGCACGGCGGCGGCGCGGAGCGCGTTGTCCAGCGCGGGCCAGAAGCGGTCCTGCCCCGCCACGGGGGAATAGGTCAGCAGCTGCACGCGGATCCGCTGCTTGGCCTGCCCCAGCAGCTCCACCAGGGCGTCCAGGGCGGGCCGGATGTTCCCGGGGGTCAGGAAGGGGGGGCTGGCCACCAGTTCCGCGTCAGACCTGGCTGGCAGGGGCATGGCGGCCTTCGGAAGATCGGGCAGCTTGTGGGTCTCCGCGAAGCGCCAGTCGATTCCGAAGAGCTCCGCCAGCGGTCCCACCAGCCGCGGATCCGTGGTCCGCACGCCCAGCTCGTGGATCTCCTCCAGGGCCCGCCAGTCGAAGTTCTGGCTGCCGAAGTAGGCCTCCCGGCCGTCCACCAGGAAGTACTTGGCGTGGAGGATCCCGTGCGAGACGCCGGTGAGATCGAAGCTGCGCACCTCGGCCCCGGGGATGGCCTTCAGCCGCGCCACGGAGGCCGGATCCTGGCCGAGCATCTTCGCCGAGAGCAGGAAGCGGATCTTCACCCCGCGGGCACCGGCCTTCTCCAGTTCGACCAGCACCGGCTCCAGGGCGCTGTGGGGGCGGTTCGTGACGTAGAACTCCCCGAAGTCCAGGCTCTGCCGGGCGGAGCGGATCATGGCCACCCATGCGTCCTTGGCGTAGGGCAGACCCGGGTCCCCGAGCCCGGTCTCCACGGGCACGGACTGGACCAGGTGGCTCATGGAGGAGGGGGGTGCGGCGGCGAGGGCCAGGGCCGCGCCCGCAGTGCAGGCAAGGAGCAGACCCCGGAGGGGACGGTTCAGGATCATGACGGCCTCCCCAGGTACCCTGCCCCGCCCGTTGACGCTCCGCAAGGGCCCTGCTGAGCTGGACCCATGGAAACCAAGGCCGAGCTGCGCGCCCACTA
>JAJYBX010000271.1 GCA_021778785.1 Acidobacteriota bacterium | reverse complement strand
ACCTCCACCAGGAGGAGATGGCCTTCCGCCTCACCCGCATCCAGGGCGTGAAGCTGCTCAACGAGCGGGGCTGGGCCCCCGCCAACCACAGCCAGGCGGGATGATGCCCTCCGGGGGTTCTGCGCTTCGCGCACACCCCCGGACCCCCACGCAGGGCCCCGGCAGAGCCGTGCCCCTGCTTATCCTCTCCGGGGGGAGGCTCCGCCTCTGTGAGGAAGGAGGGGGCGGCCCTACCCCACCAGCTCCTTGAGCCGCTTGTCGATGACTTCGGCCAGCTTCTCGATGACCTCGCGGGTCTCGTTCCGGCCGAGCTGCACTTCCTTCTCCAGCTTCCGCTCCGTCTGGAGCACGGCCTTCTGGAGCTGGGCGAGCATGTTCTTGATGTCCTCCAGGTCCGTCGCCATCTGATTCAGGCGGGGGTCCGGGGGACGGCTGTTGCTGAAGACGCCCATGCCCGCGAGGATCGTGGACAGGGCCGCGAGCAGGAGGATGAGGAGGAGCAGGGAATTGCTTTCCATGGGCACACCTTGCCCCTGACTATGCCAGGAACGTGCCGCCCAGGCCCTACTGCCCGGGCTTCTCCTTCACCCGCTGGTAGTCCTCGCCCTGCAGGCGGAGGGGCTTGTTCACGGGAATGACCAGGTAGGGCAGGGATTTCTTGGGGAGGGCCTGGGCCACCAGCTGGAGCTGCTGCTGGGCCTCCTCCTTGGCCTTCCGCTCCCGGGCCAGCTCGGCGGCATTGGCGGCGGCGATGCGGCTCAGCTCGGCCTCCTGGCGCTGGGCGTGGGCCGCGAGGCCATCGGCCCGCTGCTTCTGCTGGACACCCCAGGTCCCCAGGCCGGCCAAGGCGGCCAGCAGGGGCAGCGCCGCGGCGGCGATCAGGCCCCAGGAGGGACGGCGGCGTTCCGTGCGGCGGCGGCGGAGGGCCTCCTTCCGCAGATCCTCGGCGAGGCTGGCCAGTTCCTCCGTCACGGGCACCGCGGCCCTCTGGGGGGCGGGCTGGAGGCCGAGCAGTTCGCGGAGCTCGGCCCGCAGTTGGACGTCCTCGGCGGGTTCGAAGCGCCGGGCGGGGTCAGACCAGGACATGCACGCCTCCCGAGGGGTTCAACTGATCCTTGAGTTGGGCCTTGGCCCGATGGATGCGGGTCTTCACCGTGGCCTCGGGAATCCCGAGGATGTCGGCGATCTCGCGGATGGAGAGCCCTTCGACCACGAAGAGCCACAGGGCTTCGCGGAACGTCGGCGAGAGCATCCGCATGCGCTCCCGCACCTCTTGGTTGAGCACCTGGTCGTCCGCCCCGCCGGCGAGTCCGGGTTCGGTGACGGCTTCCAGGCTGAGGTTCTGGTTCTTCATGGGGCGGCGTTCGGTCAGGGAGAGGGTCCGCACGGTGCCGTAGAGGAAGGCCGTGGGATGTTCCACCCGCTCCTCCCGCTGCATGAGGATGACGAAGGCCTCCTGGGCGATGTCCTCCGCGAAGGTCGCCCCGTACCGCCGGGCGTAGCTCACCAGGCGGGGATAGAGCTCTGCGAAGGCGCCATGAAAGGCGTCCAGGTCACCAAAGGGGGTTTCGGGCTGTCGTTCCTCCATCCGCGGCTCCAGGGACTAGGATGCCCGAAGCACCCCGGAGGTTCCGCGCTAGGCTTGAGGGCTATGGAGCCCTCCCCCCTCGAAGCCTGGCGGGACACCCTGCAGGAGCTGGGGGTGCTGGGTCTGGTCCGCGAACCCCGCCCCGCGCCGGAACCGGCGCCGGCGCCCTTCCGGCGGACCGAGGCCCCCCGGCCGCAGCCGGCCCCCTCCGCGCCGGCCCCCACCCGGTACGAGCCCCCCACGGATGCCGTGGGCTGCCCCCCGCCCGGAGCCGTGGCCGGGGCCGCCACCCTCGCCGACCTGGAACAGGCCATCCAGGGCTGCCTGAAGTGCCCCCTCGGGCCGGGCCGCATCCGCTTCGTCTTCGGCGAGGGGCATCCCGCCGCCCGGCTCATGTTCATCGGCGAGGGCCCCGGCCGGGACGAGGACCTGCAGGGCCGCCCCTTCGTGGGCAAGGCCGGGGAGCTGCTGGACCGGATGATCGGGGCCCTCGGCCTGGGGCGCGGAGACACCTACATCGCCAACGTCGTGAAGTGCCGCCCCCCCGACAACCGGACCCCCCTCCCGGAGGAGGCCCGCGCCTGCCTGGGCTACCTGCACCGCCAGATCGAGCTCATCCAGCCCGCCGTCATCGTGACCCTCGGCGCCACGCCCCTCCGGGAGCTGCTCGGCGTGGCCGAGGGCATCACCCGCATCCGCGGCCAGTGGCGCCAGCTGGAACTCGGCGGGCGCCGCATCCCCGTGATGCCGACCTTCCACCCTGCCTACGTCCTGCGCCAGTACACCCAGGACGTCCGCCGCGCCGTGTGGGAGGACCTCCAGGCGGCGAAGGCGTGGATCGACAAGGCCGAAGCCTGAGGACTGGGGACTGGGGACTGAAGACTGCCCCCTCCCATGTCATGCTAGGCCCAGCTTTCGAGGTTGGCCCATGCGTCTCGTGAACGTGTTCTTCTTCGTGCTCCTCGCCTTCGTGCTGTTCGTGCTTGGCAATGTCTACTTGGCCAACCACGAGCTGCTGGTGCGCGAAGTGGTGATCTTCCGCGAGAGCATCAAGCTCCAGAGCCTCATCCTCCTGGCCTTCCTCCTGGGCTTCCTGCTCAACATCCTCTACACCGGGATCATGGAGGTCGTGCGGCTGGTGAAGGGCCTCAATGCCTCGGCGGACACGCGCCTGGTGAAGCGCATCTCCGAACGCATGCAGGAGGCCCGCGACCTCGTGGCCCATGGCCTCACCCGGGAGGCCCGCGGCATCCTGGAGGCTGTCCTCGACCAGCGCAAGCAGCACATCCCCGCCCGGCTCCTGCTGGGCGAGATCCTCATCAAATCCGGCGAGGCGGAGCAGGCCGTCAAGCTCTTCGAGACCCTCAGCCTGGAGGAGCCCGAGCTCGTGGAGGCCCGCTACCAGCTGGCCGAGGCCCTGGTGGCCGTCCGGAACCGGGAGGCCGCCGTCGGCGTGCTGAAGAAGCTGGCCTCGGACAACCCCAAGAAGGCCCTGCGCGCCTGGCGCCGGCTCCGGGCCCTCCACATGGACGCTCAGGCCTGGGACGAGGCCCTGGAGGTGCACAAGAAGCTCCAGGCCGCCTTCGCCCCCGAGCTGACCCAGGGCGAGCGGGCCCAGGGCGCCGCCCTGGCCTACCAGGTGGGCATGGCCAAGGTCGAGGCGGACCAGTTCAAGGACGCGGCCCTGGTCTTCCAGCAGGTGGTCAAGGACGAGCCCGAGTTCGTGCCCGCCTACCTCAGCCTCGGCCGCTGCATGATCCTGCAGGACCAGGAAGCCCAGGGCCTCGAGATCTGGCTGGAGGGCTTCCGCAAGACCGGGGAGGGCACCTTCCTCCAGGAGATCGAGGACTACTTCATCCAGCTGGGCCGGCCCGAGGACGGGCTCGCCCTCCTGCGCAAGGTGGCCGCCACCTCCAAGCACGCCACCACCGCCAAGTTCTTCCTGGGCAAGATGCTCTACCGCCTGGAGATCCTCGACGAGGCCCTGGACCTCTTCCAGGAGGTGCGCAGCCAGGTGGTGTACAGCCCCATCCTGTTCTTCTTCATGGCCAAGATTCACAGCCGGCGCGGCCGCCTGGACGGGGCCCTGAACGAGTACCGCCAACTGCTCCGCAACCTGGGCGTGCTGAAGCTGCGCTTCGAATGCGCCGTCTGCAGCCACAAGACCCAGGACTACGCCGACCGCTGCGACAGCTGCGGCAGCTGGAACAGCAGCCACTTCCTCTTCAAGGAGAGCGACCTCCCCGAGGGCCCCGTCCGCGGCGGCGAGACCGGCAGCTGGC
>JAJYBX010000270.1 GCA_021778785.1 Acidobacteriota bacterium | reverse complement strand
GTGCCCAGCTCCACCAGCTCGCTGGTGCGGCTGATGCCCTCGCCGTACATGATGTCGAAGGTGGCGACCTTCAGGGGCGGCGCGACCTTGTTCTTCACGACCTTGACCTTCGTCTTCTTGCCGATGACGGAGGAGTCCTCGTCCTTGGCGGCCACCAGGGGATCGCCCGTGTTGCCCTTGATGCTCTGGATGCTGCGGACGTCCAGGCGCACGGAGGCGTAGAACTTGAGGGCGTTGCCGCCGGTGGTGGTCTCGGGGTTGCCGAACATCACGCCGATCTTCATGCGGATCTGGTTGATGAAGACCACGCAGGTCTGGGTCTTGCTGATGGTGCCGGTCATCTTCCGGAGGGCCTGGCTCATGAGGCGGGCCTGGAGGCCCACGTGGCTGTCGCCCATCTCGCCGTCGATCTCGGCCTTGGGCACCAGGGCGGCCACGGAGTCCACCACGATGATGTCCAGGGCGCCGCTGCGCACGAGCTGGTCGCAGATCTCCAGGGCCTGCTCGCCGCTGTCGGGCTGGCTGATGAAGAGGTTGGCCACGTCCACGCCCAGCTTCTGGGCGTACTCGGGATCGAGGGCGTGCTCGGCGTCGATGTAGGCGGCCAGGCCGCCCCGCTTCTGGGCCTGGGCCACCATGTGGAGGGCCAGGGTGGTCTTGCCGCTGGCCTCGGGGCCGTAGACCTCGACGACGCGCCCCTTGGGCACGCCCCCCACGCCCAGGGCGGCGTCGAGGGAGATGGAACCGGTGCTGATGACGTCGATGCCCTCGGCGCCGCTCATGCGGTCCCCGAGCTTCATGATGGCGCCCTTGCCGAAGGCCCGCTCGATGTCGGCGACGGTGCGGGTCAGGGCTTTCAGGCGGTCGTCTTGCTCGGTGGCGGCCATGGGTCCTCCAGGGGGCGGAACCTCAGGATGGGGCAAAAAGCGAAAAAAACAAGAAAAATATTCCGGGTCCCGGGGGACCAGCATAGCCCCGGCGCCGATCAAAGGTCCGGAGGGTCCCCGCCCGAAGAGATGGAGGCATGCCGAACGACCCCTCCGCCTCCACGCCGTCCCGTCTCTCCCCCTTCGAGGGTCCCCTGAGGGCCCTGGAGGCCTCCGGCCTCCCCCTGCCCGAGGGCCCGGCCTGGGAGGCCTTCCTGCAGGCGGCCGGGGAGAAGTGCGAGGCGGCCCGCCAGGAGGCGGAGCGCTACCGGGTGCTGGTGGACCACCTGAAGGAGGTGCTCTTCCAGATCGACCGCCACGGCCTCTGGTCCCTCCTGAACCCGGCCTGGACGCAGCTCACGGGCTACGGGGTCCCCGAGAGCCTGGGAACGCCCTTCCTGGGCTACCTCCACCCCGCGGACAAGCCCCGGTACCTGAACATGCTCACCTACGCCCTGGACACCGGCCAGAAGGCCCTCCAGGGGGAGTTCCGGTTCTCGACCAAGGCGGGGGAGGCCCGCTGGGTGGAGCTGTACCAGCGCATCACCCTGGACGCCTCGGGGCTGGTGGTGGGGGTCTCCGGCACCCTGAACGACATCACGGAGCGCAAGCACGGGGAACTGGTCCTGAGGATGGCCACGTCGCGGCTGCGGGCCCTCATCGAGAACATGCAGGCCGGCATCCTCGTGGAGACCGAGGGGCGGCGGATCGCCCTCCTGAACGAGGAGTTCTGCCGGCTCTTCCAGATCCCCGTCCCGGCGCACGTCCTGGTGGAGAGCGAGGCCCAGGAGCTGCTGGACGAATGCCGGCCCCTGCTGGAGGATCCGCAGGCCTTCGAGCGGCGGCAGGCGGAGCTGCTGGAGCGGCGGACGCCCGTCATCGGCGAGGAGATCCGGCTCGTGGATGGGCGGATCCTCTCCCGCGACTTCGTCCCCATCGTGGTCGGCGAGGACGATCTGGGCCATCTCTGGCAGTACCACGACATCACGGACCGGCGGCGGGCCCAGATGCGGCTGGAGGAGGCGGCCCGGGCCCTGGAGGCCAAGAACCGGGAGCTGGCCGAGGCCCGCGACAAGGCCCTGGAGCTGTCGGGGCTGAAGAGCGAGTTCCTGGCCAACATGAGCCACGAGATCCGCACGCCCATGAACGGCATCATCGGCATGACGGGCCTGCTGCTGGACTCGCCCCTGGAGCCCGAGCAGCGCCAGTACGCGGAGACGGTCCGCTCCTGCGGGGAGTCCCTCCTCACGCTCATCAACGACATCCTCGACTTCTCGAAGATCGAGGCCGGCAAGCTGGCCCTGGAGACGCTGGAGTTCAACCTCCTGGGCGTGCTGGAGGACGTCATGGCGGTGCTGGGCGTCAAGGCCCACGCCAAGCGGGTGGAGCTGGCCGCCTTCGTGGATCCGGCCACCCCCCCGCTGGTGGCGGGGGATCCGGGCCGTCTCCGCCAGATCCTCACGAACCTCATGGACAACGCCCTGAAGTTCACGGCCGAGGGATCCGTGGAGGTGCGGGTGGCCCCCCTGGACGCGGGCCCCGAGGGCGTCCTCCTCCGCTTCGAGATCCGCGACACGGGCATCGGCATGCGGCCCGAGGTGGTGGACCGGCTCTTCAGTTCCTTCTTCCAGGGCGACAGCTCCACCACGCGGAAGTACGGCGGCACGGGGCTGGGGCTGGCCATCTCGAAGAAGCTGGCGGAGATGATGGACGGGGCCATCGGCGTGGAGAGCGCCCACGGCGAAGGCAGCACCTTCTGGTTCACCGTCCGCCTGGGCCTGCGCGCCGCCCCGGCCCCTGTCCGGCCCGGCGTGCGCCGCGTCGAGCTGGTGGGCCTGCCCCCGGCCGCCGCCCGGGTCCTGGCGGAGCAGCTCGGGGCCTGGGGCGTGGAGGCGGTGCTCCGCGAAGTCGGCAGGGCCGGAGGCGCGATCCTGCCGGAGGCCGGCACCCTGACCATCCTCGGAGCGGGGGCCCTGGAGGCCCTGCCCGAGGGCCGGGAGCCGGTGGAGGGGCTGGCGTTCGCGGGACCGCTCTACCAGCCCGAGCTGCGGCAGGCGGCCCGGGCCCGGGGCATCTCCGCCTTCCTGTCCCTGCCGGCCTCCCCGGGCCAGCTCCGGGCCCTGGTGGAACCCGGTGGCGGCCCAGGCGCAGGTCCCATCCGGGAGCGGCCGGCCGGGGAGGCGGAGGGTCCCGTGACCGTGCGGGTGCTCCTGGCCGAGGACAACCTGGTGAACCAGCGGGTGGCCGAGCGGATGCTGGCCAAGCTGGGCATCGAGGCGGACGTGGCCACCTCGGGGCTGGAGGCGCTGGACGCCCTCCTGGGCGTGTCCTACGACTTGGTGCTCATGGACTGCCAGATGCCCGAGATGGACGGCTTCGAGGCCTCCCGCCGCATCCGCGAACGGGAGCGCGGCAGCCGCCGCCTGCCCATCGTCGCCATGACGGCCAACGCCATGGTGGGGGACCGGGAGCGCTGCCTGGAGGCGGGCATGGACGACTACATCCCCAAGCCCGTGCGCATGGACGACCTGCGCCGGGCCCTGGCCCGGTGGCTCCCCGTCGGGGCCCTTCCGCCGGTGGAGGATTGAGATGACCCGTTCCGCCGCGCTCCTCGAGGAGGATGTCGCCATCCGCATGGTGCTGCAGCGCCTCTGCGTGGAGGGGGCCCGCCTGGGCGTGGCCTTCCAGGACCAGCGGGGCAGCTTCCCCATCCTCACGGAGGACGGCGAGCGCCTCGCCTTCCGCATGGAGCACGAGGCCGTCGCGGCCTGGGGCCTGGAGCCCGGTGACAGCCTGGCCCTGAAGTTCAAGGATCGCGGGCTGGAGTACGAGTGCGTGGTGGCCCATGCGGGCCGGGAGGTGATGGAGGGCGTGGAGGCCTGCCTGGCCACGGTGCCGCGGGTGCTGCGCCGCTCGGACATGCACCGGTTGGCGGACTTCATCCC
>JAJYBX010000269.1 GCA_021778785.1 Acidobacteriota bacterium | reverse complement strand
CCACCCTGGAGGAAGGCCACGACATCCTGGAAGTCGGCGCCGTGGGTATTGCTGGCCAGGGCCTGGGAAGGTGGCAGGTCCTTGCCGTCACGGGCGAAGACGTAGCCGATCTTGCCCTGGGGGATGGTCACCAGCGGCATCTTGTGGATGCGGTACTGGAAGGGCGTGAGCAGGTGCCAGCCGCCGCGCAGCAGGTTGGGCTGGAAGCCCGCCTCGCCATTCAGCGCGATGAGGCCGGTCTTGACGGACCCCTTCCCGCTGATGAGCTTCTCGACGATGCCCACACGGTTGTTGGGGATGTAGCGGATCCACTTGCTGAGGAGGACCACCGCGAAGATGGCCAGCAGCAGGAAGAGGAGGGTGAGGCCGGGGTTGCCGGCGAACCAGGTGAGGTCCATGAAGGCTCCAGGGGACGGGATCCGGGAAGTGTACCGGAGTCGGGCGCCGTCCCGCCGCTCAGGCCGATCCAGGGGGTTCCGCCCGGTGCCGGGGCCCCGGCCGGTTCCGGAGGGAACGGGCGGGCGGATCGGCGGGCGGCAAGGACCATGGAAGGCTGTGAGCATAGGCTGGCGCCTGGGGGGCGCCGTGACGGCCATCACCATTTCGTTCCTCCGGACCTCTGAGGTGTCCCATCCTGGAAGCCATGGGCGCATGGATGGATTGGGTTCAGGAACGGAAGGGGGCTGTGCTGCTCGTTCTTCCGAGCGTCGCCGCCGGGATGTGGTGGTGGAATGGCCGGCCCGTGAGCCATCCTCCGGGCATCCTCGCGCCCGCGGATCCGGTACAGGCGCCGCCGGAAACGGCTGCGTCCTGGACGTTCCACGACCACAGGCTGACGCCGCTGGCCCGCTTCGAGATCCGGGCCCGGGTCCTCGGGGCGGAACGCTACCGCTTCGACCGGGCTGCCGAGCTGTCCCCGGTGGACCTGGCCCTTGGCTGGGGGCCCATGTCGGATTCCCGGGTGCTGGACGCCATCACCATCCGGCAGGGGGAGCGCTGGTACTTCTGGAATTCGGCCCGGCTGCCCATCTCACCGGTGGAGATCTCCAGCCACAGCGCCAACATGCACATGATTCCGGCCACACAGTCGGTGGCCCGCCGCCTGACCCGGGCCAAGCCGGGGCAGATCGTCCACCTGGAGGGTCAACTGGTGCGGGCGGACGGGACGGACAACTGGCACTGGGTGAGCAGCCTCAGCCGCACGGACACCGGCGACGGGTCCTGCGAAGTGGTGTGGGTGGAGCGGGCGGAACTTACGGATCGCTGACTATTCGCAGTTCGCCAGCTCGCACCAGGCCTGCTCCAGCATCTCCCGGTCGCCCGGGTGGGCGATCTCGAGGAGGGCCCGGGCCCGCTCGTGGAGCGTCTTGCCGTAGAGGTCGGCGATGCCGTACTCGGTGATGACGTAGTGGACGTGCTGCCGGGTGGTGACCACGCCGGCCCCGGGCTTCAAGGTGGGGACGATGCGGGATTCCCCCTTCTTCGTGCGGCTGGGCAGGGCGATGATCGGCTTGCCGCCCACGGAGAGGGAGGCCCCGCGGATGAAGTCCATCTGGCCACCCACGCCGGAGATGATGCGGTGGCCCACCGAGTCCGCGCAGACCTGGCCCGTGAGGTCGATCTCCACGGCGCTGTTGATGGCCGTCACCTTGGGGTTGCGGGCGATGATCGTCGGGTTGTTGATGTAGGCGATGTCGAGCATCGCCACCTGCGGGTTGTCGTCGATGAAGTCGTAGATCCGGCGCGTGCCGGTGACGAAGCCGACCACGATCTTGCCGGGGTGGATCTTCTTCTGGGTGTTGTCGATGGCCCCGCTCTGGAGGAGCCCAAGCACCCCGTCCGACATGAGCTCCGTGTGGATGCCCAGGTGCCGGTGGTTCGACAGGGCCGACAGCACCGCGTCGGGCACAGCCCCGATGCCCATCTGGAGGGTGGCGCCATCCTCGATGATCTGGGCGGCGTACCGTCCGATGGCGACCTCCTCCGGCCCAGTGGGCGGCTGCGGGAACTCCGGGATCGGGGCGTCCACCTCCACCCAGTGGTGGATGCGGCTGATGTGGATGAAGCCGTCCCCGTGGACCCGGGGCATGCGGGGGTTCACCTGGGCCACGAGGATGGGGGCCGTGTCTGCCGCGGCCTTCGCCACGTCCACGCTGGTGCCCAGGGTGCAGAAGCCGTGCTCGTCCGGCGGCGAGACATGGAGGAAGGCCACGTCCAGGGGGCGGCGGCCGGAGCGGAAGAGGTTGGGGATCTCGGACAGGAAGCAGGGCAGGTAGTCCACCCGCGCCGTTCCCACGTGGGCGCGCATGTTGTGCCCGACGAAGAGATTGGCCACCCGGAAGCTGGGGGCGTACTCGGGCCGGGCATAGCGCACGTCGCCGGTCACGTGGATGTGGATGAGCTCCACGTCCCGGAGGCGGTCCGCCTGGGCCACCAGGGCATCCAGCAGGAAGGTCGGGGTCGCAGCCGCGCCGTGGATGAACACCCGCTGGCCGGACTGGACGCAGGCGACGGCTTCGGCGGGGGAGGCATGCCTTGGCATAGGATACCTATTGGTTGTGATATTTGAAATGTAATGCCGGCGGGCCTCCTGCGCGACCTTTTGTGATGGCCATCATCCACCGGAGTGGGGGGACGCCCTGGTAAACTTCCGCCCTGGCAGGCCCGCAGCTCCGCTCCCGCCCGGAGCCCTCGCCCCCGGAGTCCCATGTTTGACATCGAAGCCTCCCTCGACAGCCGCCTGCTGGCCGCGCCCCGGAACCGTCCCACGGTGATGTTCCCGGAGGCACTGGACCCCCGGACCCTGGAGGCCGTGTGCCACCTGGGCCGGTTCATCCGGCCCGTCTTCCTGGCCCCGGAGGCGGAGGTCCGCGCCCTCGCGGCGTCCCAGGCCGACCGGCTGGGCCGGGACCGGGTGGAATACACGCTGTCCGAAAGCGCCTTCGTGGATCCGGCCTCCCGCCCCGATCTGCTGGAGGAATTCGCCTCGGCCTGCCTGGCCTTCGCCCAGGCGAAGGGCCGCCCCATGGACCTCGACCAGGCCCGCTGCCTCGTGGCCGAGCCCGGCCGCTTCGGCATCTGGGCGGTGAAGCAGGGTCACGCCGACATGGTGGTGGGGGGCGCCACCCACGAACCCCGGGCCTTCTTCCGGCCCATGGTGGAGCTGCTGACCCAGCGCAGCGTGGCCTGCGAGGCGGGCGTCTTCGTGCTCCCCGACAGCCATCCGGATGACGTCTATCCCCACAACATCGTGGTGTTCGGAGATGTCGGCGTGAACGCGACGATGTCGCCCCGCACCCTCGCCGAGGTGGCCGTGGGCACCTGCGCCGTGGCCCGCGACCTCATCCCCGAGGAGGTGCTGCCGGAGATCCGCTGCGCCATGGTGTCCTACTCCAACCGCGGCAGCGACGAGGGGCCCTCGCCGGAGCTGGTGCGCCAGGCCGCCGAGCTGGTGCCGGAGATCCTCGAAGAGCGGATCCGCCACGCGGAGCGCTACCGCAGCATCCACATCCGGGGCGAGGTGAAGGTGAGCGTGGCCCTCTCGCGGCGCTCCGCCGACCTCTATCACGCGGACGGCCTGCCCTGGGAGGGCGGCCCCAACGTGATCGTGTGCCCCAACCTGGACATGGGGAACCTGCTCTACCACCTCTATGCCACCCGCTTCCCGGGGGCCCGCAAGTTCCCCGTGATGTTCGGCCTCTGGTTCCAGGGCGTGGACCTGCCCATGGACTGCACGCCCGAGGACATCCGCTTGGCCGTGAAGGCCTCGGTCATGCGGCTGCACGCCTACGGCGAGTGGAAGCGCACGCCCAGGGACACCTTCTTCCGCCGCCACCGCGTGCTGGTGCTGAACCCCGGCTCCACCTCCACCAAGACCTCCGTCTTCGAGG
>JAJYBX010000268.1 GCA_021778785.1 Acidobacteriota bacterium | reverse complement strand
TGCGACCTGGAGCGCTGGGAGGTGGTCTGGAAGCAGAACTTCAAGACGACCCTCCACACCCTGCCCGGCGTGCTGCTCGGGGAGTTCATCCTGCTCTGGCTCATCCTGCGCCTGCTCATCAGCGACCCCGTGGCCGCCACCGTGCGGGCCATGCAGCGGCTCGAGCAGGGCGATCCCGCCGCCCGCATCCCCCTCCGGCGCAGCGACGAGCTGGGCCTCATCGCCACCCGCTTCAACGACATGGCCGCCCGGCTGCAGCATGGGGGCGAGGAACGGGAGGCCCTCATCCACGAGATCCAGGGGCTGAACGCCAATCTGCAGGACCGCATCAATGCCGCCCTGGGGGAACTGCAGGCCAAGAACGCCGAGCTGGCGCAGATGGCGGAGCGCAACGCCCTCCTGCGCGAGGAGCTGGGCGCCCAGGAGCGTCTCGCTGTGGCCGGCCAGCTCACCGCCACCTTCGCCCACGAGGTGGGCACGCCCCTCAACCTGGTGAACGGCCACCTCCAGCTCCTCGCCGGCCAGAAGGAACTCCCGGAGCGCACCCGGGAACGGCTGGGCGTCATCCATGCCCAGATCCAGCGCGTGGGCGACATCGTGCGCCGCATGCTGGACCTCACCCGACGGCCCCAGCTCCACCGCCAGCCGCTGTCCATGCCGGACCTCCTGGTCGATCTCCGCCAGCTCTGGGCGCCCATGATGACGGCCCACGGCGTGCGCGTGGAAACCGACCTCCCGGCAGACTGCCGACTGGACGTGGACCGCAAGCAGATGGAGCAGCTCTTCCTCAACCTCATGAACAACGCGGTGGACGCCATGCCCGAGGGCGGCACCGTGCGCCTGGAGGCCGTCCCCGCCGAGGGCTCCACCCCCGAGGCCCCCTGGTGGCGGCTCGCCTTCCGCGACTCCGGCCAGGGCATCCCGGCCGACCTGCTGCCCCAGGTGTTCCGTCCCATGTTCACCACCAAGCCCGAAGGCAAGGGCACGGGCCTGGGCCTGAGCATCTGCCGCGAGATCGTCCGCGGCCACGGCGGCGACATCCGCATCGAGAGCGCCGAGGGGCAGGGCACCAGCGTCCTCTTCACCCTGCCGGGCGCGCTGGCCTGAATGCCCGGCTGATCGCGGAGGACGCGGAATGCATGAAGCCCGTCCCACGGGTTGTCCTGCCTGCGGCGTCTTCTTCTGTGCCTTCCGCGCTGTTTCCGCGCCTTCCGCGGCCAGCTTCTTCTTCAGATGTCCACCACCTCGACGTCGCCGAGTTCCTCTTCCAGGAAGCGGCTGCCCACCTCCTTCAGGCGGCTGCTGGCGTCGGTGAGCTGGACCCGGAGGGAGCCCCGGGCCCCGGCGGTGCGATAGCCCAGGGAGCCCTGCAGCAGCCGG
The DNA here is from genome assembly GCA_021778785.1 of Acidobacteriota bacterium. Lineage (GTDB taxonomy): Bacteria > Acidobacteriota > Holophagae > Holophagales > Holophagaceae > Geothrix. Next base: position 2,532 of record JAJYBX010000268.1, on the reverse strand, counting down.
TCCACGGCCTGGGCGGTGACGCGGCCGCTGTCGATCCAGCGGGTGCCGGGGCGGCTGCGCTCGAGGCTCTCCAGCAGCGTGGGGTAGTGGGTGCAGCCCAGCACCACGGTCTTCACCTCGAAGGGCAGCTGGTTCAGGTAGCGGCGGCAGATGCTGTCGGTGACGGGATCGTCGAACCAGCCCTCCTCCGCCAGGGGCACCAGCAGGGGGCAGGCCACGCTGTGGATGACCTTGGCGGGGTCCCGCCGGCGGATGGCCAGGTCGTAGGCCGCGCTGCCCACGGTGGCCAGGGTCCCGATGATGCCCACGGGCCCGGGCACCGCCGCGGCGGCCTCGGCCCCGGGCTCGATGACGCCGATCACCGGACAGGGGCTCACGGCCTGGAGCGCGGGCAGGCCGTGGGCGCTGGCGGTGTTGCAGGCGATGACGATGAGCTTGGGGTCGTGGCGCTGGAGCAGCTCGCCCATCTGGAGGGTGTACCGCTCGATGGTGTGGTGGCTCTTGCTCCCGTAGGGCAGGCGCGCGGTGTCCCCCAGGTAGATCAGCTCCTCCTGGGGCACCAGCTGGCGCAGGGCGTGGATGACCGTGAGCCCGCCGATGCCGGAGTCGAAGACGCCAATGGGACGGTCGGCGCGGCTCATGGCTGCTCTCGATCAAAAAGGAAAAGCAGGGAGGCAGAGGACGCAGAAATCGGCAGAGGACACAGAGAAAGGATCCCCGATTTCAGAGCAGGTTCCATGGCTGTCTTCCCCTGTGTCCTCTGTGGCACGCTCTGTGTCCTCTGTGTTCCGCTCTGCTATTCAGGAAGTCCGCTCCGCCAGGACGGCGATCCACTCGCCCTCCTTCAGCACCTTCACGGGCTTGAAGCCGTGGGCCACCAGGCTCACCAGGGCCTCGTCCGTGCGCTCCGCCAGGATGCCGCTGGCCACCAGCCAGGCGCCGGGGGCGGCGACTTCCGCCATGCGGGGCAGCAGCTCCTGGATGGTCTCCAGGAGGATGTTGGCCAGCAGGCCCGCATAGGGGCCCTGCACCCGGGGATGGTCCAGGGTGCCGACAAAGGATTCGTAGGGCCTGGCGCCCTTCAGCAAGTGGGCGTTCAGTTCGATGAGCTCGTCCATGGCGGGCCCGCAGTCGGAGTCGATGTCGAAGGCCGTAAGCTGCTGCCCGCCCAGGAGGTGGGCGGCCAGGGAGAGGATGCCGGTGCCCGCCCCGATGTCCAGGATGGGGCCCCCCAGGCGACCCGCCGCGGCCAGCTCCTCCAGCAGCGCCATGCAGAGCCGGGTGGTCTCATGACCGCCGGTGCCGAAGGCCAGGCCCGGGTTCACCACCAGGTCCAGGCGGTCGGCCGGACCCGGCGTCCCGTCCCAGAGGGGCCGGACGTGGAAGCGCGTGCCCACCTCGAAGGCCCCGAAGCCCTCCCGGCTCTTGGCCAGCCAGTCCTCGTCGGCGAAGACCTCCGCTTCCAGCAGATCCACTCCGGGGAAGGCGGCGAGGCCCGCGGGATCCGGGGGGGCCTGGTCCGGGGGGAAGTAGGCGTAGCAGGCCCGGGGAGGATCGGCCTCCCGGTAGAAGGCCGAGGAACCCCGGGCCTCCAGCCAGGCGCAGAGGCTCTCCTCCTGGGAGTCCGGAACCGCCAGCCGCCACCTCAGATGCGTCGCATTCGCCATGGGCCCAGGGTAGCAGGGGGACCCCGGGAACCTCCTGGCCCGGGGGGGCATTGGAGAGGTGCGGCAGGCTCCAGCTGACCGCGGTTCGCGGGAAACGTTCCGGGGGGAACGGCGGGGGGGACGGAAGTCCCCCCCGCTCTTGTGTACGGACCCAGTTCGCCCTCCGGTCCGATCCCTTGGGCTAATCCTCGTCGGCCGTGGCGGATTCGCTCTCTTCGAGATCCAGGCGCTTCATCTTCTCCAGGAAGGTCGTGCGCTTCAGGCCCAGCAGATCGGCGGCCCGCTTCTTGTTGCCGCGGGTGATGGCCAGGCTCTGCAGCATCAGCGTCTTCTCCATGTCGGAGACGACCTGGTTCAGGTCCAGGCCCTCGGGGGGCAGGTCCAGACCGAAGGCCGGCGCGGGCGCCGGGACCGTCTGGCCGAAGGGGGATGGGGCGGATGCCGGGGCGTCCGGCATCCCCGGGACCGGGCGGAGGGGCGCCTCCGGTGGCGGGGGGGCGTCGCCCATGCGTTCGGCCAGGAAGGCGAAATCCTCCCGGGTGAGTACGGGCCGGGTGCCGGAGAGCACGATGGCCCGCTCGATGGCGTTCTCCAGCTGGCGCACGTTGCCGGGCCAGGGCAGGGCCATGAGCAGGGGATCCACGCTGGGGTGCAGGGCCTTGGGGTAGAGGCCATGCTCCCGGGCCTTGCGGTTGAGGAAGTGCTGGGCGAGGAAGGGGATCTCCTCGCGCCTCGCCCGCAGGGGCGGCATGGTGATGGGCACCACCTCCAGGCGGTAGAACAGGTCCTCCCGGAAGGCGCCCTCCTGCACCTTCCGCCACAGGTCCGAATTGGTGGCGGTGATGACGCGGACGTCCACCTTCAC
>JAJYBX010000267.1 GCA_021778785.1 Acidobacteriota bacterium | reverse complement strand
GGCCTCCTCCGCACGCTCCAGGCGGTCCATCACGGAATGGCCCTCGGGGAGCAGCTCCCGGCAGAGGTGGAGCTGGCCCAGGATGGCCGCCAGCTGGTTGTTCACGTCATGGGCGATGCCGCCGGCGAGGGTGCCCACGGTCTCCATGCGCTGGCTGTGCTCCAGCTGGCGTTGGAGGCGGCCCTGGTCCGCGAGGCTCTCCTGGGCCTGCCGCAGGGCGCGGTCGAGGCTCCGGATCTCCCGGAGATCGGAATCGATGGGGGGGGGCAGGGCACCCTGGCCCAGGGCCTCGGCCAGATTCCCGAGCCGGGCCATGGGGGTGGCGACCTGGACGGCCAGACGCCGGATGCGCCAGGCGGCCAGGCCAAGGCTCACCAGGGCCAGCGCGAAGAGGCTGAGGGCCCGGCGGCGGGCGGGGCCCATGAGATCCTCCTCCGGGATGGTCAGGGCCAGGCGCCACTGGATCCCCGGCAGCCCCTCGAAGGCCTGGACCCGGCCCACCAGCGTGGAGCCGCCGAAGGCGAAGGCCGTGTCGCCGCCCTGGGGGAGGGCTTGCAGCAGGCGGTGGTGGAGGGGCAGGAAGGAGGCCCCGAGAGGCTGGAGGAAGGCCTGCCGGCGGGCCTCGGGGAGGGCGTAGGCGGCATCCTTCGGGAGGATGATGGCCCGGTCCTGATCGTCCACGACCAGGCAGCGGCTGTTGGGGGTGGATTGGGCCTCCCAGACGGACTGGGTGAGGTCGTCCAGGAGGAAGTCCAGCGCGGCCACGCCCCGCAGCTCGGGTCCGGGGCCGCGGATCGGCAGCGAGAAGGTGATGCCGGGATCGTGGGTCGTGTAGAAGGCGTAGGCGCCGGTCCAGGCGCCTTCCCCTGCCGAGGCGCTCGCCACGTACCAGGGCCGCGTGCGGGGGTCGTAGGCCATGGGCGTCCAGGGCTCCTGGTGCAGGATGTGGCCGCCGGCATCCAGGCGCATCCACCGCACTTCGGCGGCGGCCCCGGCCGGCCGGAGCTCGCGCAGGGACCAGGCGCCGCCCAGCTTCAGGAAGAGCAGGGAGTGCTCGTCGGTCCGGGCCAGGTTGAGGCTCGTGACGGCCCGCTGCCCGGCCAGGAGGGGCATGACCAGGTGGGCGGTGCGCTCGGCGTCCGCGGGGTCCAGGAGGCCGGTGGTCCACCAGGCCTGGATGACGGTGCCCAGGGACTGGGCCTGTCCCAGGTTGGTCCGGAGCATGCGGTCCAGGTGGCTCAGGGACTCGGCGGCCCGGAGGTCGGCCTGCTGGCGCAGGGCCTGGCGCTGCTCCCACCAGGAGACGCCCAGGATCAGCGCCGTCACGCCGCCGACCAGGATCATGAGATCCCGCAGGAGCAGGCGGCGGATGGACATCATGTGAGGGCGGGATCCCGTGGCGTACCCCTACCCTGTCGGCGCGGCGGACTGGAACAGTGAGTTCGGGCTTCCGCTACAGGGCCTCCGCTAAAGGGCTGCCCGCAGGGCCTCGAAGGCCTGGGGGATGCCATCGGGGTTCGTGCCGCCCCCCTGGGCCAGATCCTTCTTGCCGCCGCCCCGGCCGCCCAGGGCCGGCAGCATGGCCTTGAAGAGGGCCCCGGCGTCCTGGGGCAGGTCGGGGGACACGGAGACCAGGGCAGCCACCTTGCCTTCCGATACCTTCGAGGTCAGGGCGATGACGGCGCTCCGGTGGCGGGTGCGCACCTGATCCATCAGCTCCCGGAGGGCGTTGCCCTCCAGCCCTTCCACTGCGGCCATGACCAGGGTGAGGCCCTTGACCTGCTCCACCTGCTCGGCGGAACCGCCCCCGCCGGCGGCCTTCAGCTTGGCCTCCTTGAGCTCCCGCTCGAGGTGGGCGATGCGCTGTTCCTTGGCCGAGAAGAGGTCGGACAGGGCCTCCCGGCCGGTGTTGGCCTGCCGCGACAGTCCCTGGATCATGGCCTCGTCCCCCTGGAGCAGTTCCAGGGCCAGGTCGCCCGCCACCGCCTCGATGCGGCGCACGCCGGCGCTGACGGCGCCCTCGGAGACGATCTTCACCACGCCGATCTCCCCGGTGTTCATCACGTGGGTACCGCCGCAGAGCTCGGTGGAGAAGCCCGGCACCTGGACCACCCGCACCACCTCGCCGTACTTCTCGCCGAAGAGGGCCATGGCGCCGGAGGCCAGGGCCTCGTCGATGTCCATCTCGTTCATGTGCGTCGGCAGGCACTTCAGGGCCTCCCGGGTGGCGAGGCGCTCCACTTCGGCGATCTGCTCGGGCTCCATGGGGGCGAAATGGGTGAAGTCGAACCGCAGCCGGGTGTCGTCCACCACGCTGCCGGCCTGCTTCACGTGGGTGCCCAGCACCTCCCGCAGGGCCGCGTGGAGGAGGTGGGTGGCGGTGTGGTGGGCGCGGACCCGGCGGCGGCGGATGGTGTAGACCTGGGCCGACACGGACATGTTCTCCAGCAGCGTCCCCTGGACCTCCACCCGGTGGAGGTGGCGCTTGGGCGCGGGGGCCGTGCAGTCGAGCACCTCGGCCATGCCGCCCTCGAAGCGCAGCTGGCCGCGGTCGCCCACCTGGCCGCCGGACTGGGCGTAGAAGGGGGTGCGGTCCAGCAGCACGTAGCCTTCGCCCGAAAGCTGCTTGACCCGCCGGCTCTGGGCGTCGAAGAGGGCCACGACATGGGCCGGCCCCTCCAGGTGGTCGTACCCCGTGAAGCGGGTCGGGGGCAGGTCGGCCAGGATGGCGAGGTCCCCGCTCAGCCGCAGGTCGTGGGTCTTCATGGCGGCCCGGGCCCGGCTGCGCTGGGCGCCCAGCTCGGCCTGGAAGCCCGCCGTGTCGGCCTTCACGCCCCGCTCGCGGCACCAGTCCTCCACCAGGTCCACGGGGAACCCGTAGGTGTCGTAGAGCCGGAAGATGTCGCTGCCAGCCAGGGCGCCGCCCGAGACATCGAGGGACTCCAGGAGCCGCAGGCCCGTGGAGAGGGTCTGGCTGAACTGCCGCTCCTCCCGGTGGATCACCTTCTGGATGCGCCCCACCTCGGGCAGGAGCTCGGGGTACTGGTCGCCCATGGCCTGGTACACGGCCGGGGCCAGGTCGGAGAAGAAGAGGCCCTCGATGCCCAGCTTCCGGCCGAAGCGCAGGGCCCGGCGGATGATCTTCCGCAGCACGTAGCCGCGTCCCTCGTTGCCGGGGACCACGCCGTCGAGGCACATGAACGTGGCCGCCCGGATGTGATCGGCGACGACCTGGGAGGCGGTGCGGTTCGCGTGTTCATGCCGCTCCTCGGGCTTCACCTTCGCCACGGCCCAGATGGCCTCGAAGATGGGCTGGAAGAGGTCGATCTCGTAGTTCGTGTCCACGCCCTGCAGGATGCTGGCGGTGCGCTCCAGGCCCATGCCGGTGTCGATGCTGGGCTTGGGAAGGGGCGTCAGGACGCCGTTGCCGTCGCGCTCGTACTGCATGAAGACGAGGTTCCAGATCTCCATGACCCGGTCGCCCTCGCCGTTGGGCAGCTCGTCGCCGGGGATGTGGGCGCCGCGGTCGTAGTGCATCTCCGAGCAGGGGCCGCAGGGGCCCGTGTCGCCCATCTGCCAGAAGTTGTCCTTCTTCCCGAAGCGCAGGATGCGCTCCGGCGGCACGCCCGCGGCCTTCCAGAGCTCCTCCGCCTCGGTGTCGGCGGGGACGCCCTCGGCGCCCTCGAAGACCGTGATCCAGAGCTTGGAGGGATCCAGGCCCAGGTTGCCTTCTGCCACGGGGCCCGTGACGAACTCCCAGGCGAAGCGGATGGCGTCGGCCTTGAAGTAGTCGCCGAAGCTGAAGTTGCCCAGCATCTCGAAGAAGGTGTGGTGGCGGGCGGTGAAGCCCACCTGGTCCAGGTCGTTGTGCTTCCCGCCGGCCCGCAGGCACTTCTGGCTGGTGGTGGCGCGGCTGTAGTCG
>JAJYBX010000266.1 GCA_021778785.1 Acidobacteriota bacterium | reverse complement strand
CTGGTGCCGCGACACGGCCCCCGGCGTGCAGATCTGGGTGGGCGGCCGCCTGGACGTGGCCCTGGCCGCGGGCTGCGGCCTGCATGCGCCCGAGGACCATCCCCCGGTCGATCCGGACCTGGTGCCCCTCTCGCGCCCCCTGCACGCCGAAGGCCAGTGGGAGGACCGGCGCGGCTGCGCCCAGCTGCTGGCCTCCCCCATCCTCCCCAGCCCCGGCAAGGGCGAACCCTGGGGCCTTCCGCGTTTCCACCGCTTCCTCGACGGGCTGCCCCCGGAGGGCCCGCGGATCCTGGCCCTGGGCGGCGTGACCGCCGGGTGCGCAGGGGCCCTGCGGCACCCCCGGCTGGATGGCCTGGCCGCCCTCCGGCCCTTCTGGGAGGGGGATCCGGCCCAGGCGGTGCACGGATTCCGGACAGCCTGGAACCGCTGAGGGGAGGCCCGGGCCCGCTGCTACCATGGGAACCCCGGAGGCCCCCATGGAACTGCCCGAGCGCCTGCATCAACTGGTGAGCGAGCTGGGGGATTCCCTTGTGAAGGCCCTGGCCGAAGACGACCACTGCCGAGGTTTGGCCTTCCAGATCCAGGCGGAGGGCTATGGTCTCGTGCTCATCCTCGAGGCCGCCCCCTTGCGCCTCAAGCCGGAGCCGAGGGAGGACGGTTCGGATGCGCCGGAGCCGCCCCAGCCCTTCTCCGAGGCGGACAAGAGCCTCATGAAGTCCTTCAAGATCCGGATGGACTAGCGGTGGTGCAGGCCTGGGACCGGCCCGCACCGGAAGCGGCGCCCCAGGCCCGGGTCAACGCCGCGGGCCTGGATCTGCCTGGGCTCCAGCGCCTGCTGGCGGACCTCGGCGAGCCCGCCTGGCGGGGGACCCAGCTCTTCGAGGGCCTCTACCGGCACCGCTGGACCCGCTGGGAGCAGTTCACCAGCCTCTCGAAGGAACTGCGGGCCCGCCTGGCGGACACCGTCGATCTGGCCTGGCCGGGCCTCGTGCAGAGCCGGGCCTCGGAGGACGGCGCCACGAAGCACGTCTTCCAGTTGATCGACGGCAAGCAGGTGGAAGGCGTCTTCATGCCCTACGAAGGCCGGGTGACGCTCTGCCTCTCCAGCCAGGTGGGCTGCGCCATGGGGTGCACCTTCTGCGCCACGGGCCAGATGGGCATCCTCCGCAACCTCACGGCCGCCGAGATCGTGGGCCAGGTCGTGGCCATGCTGGACCACCACGGCCATCCGGCCGAGATTCCGGTGAACCTGGTCTTCATGGGCATGGGCGAGCCCCTCCACAACCTGGACCACCTCATGGCCGCCTTCACGATCCTCACGGACCTGAAGGGCCTGGCCATCCCGCCGCGGCGCATCACCGTGTCCACCTCGGGCCTGGTGAGCGGCATCGAGCGGCTGGGCGCCCATTCGAAGCGCCCCCGCCTGGCCCTCAGCCTCAACGCCACCACGGACGAGCACCGCTCCCGCATCATGCCCGTGAACCGGGTCTGGAACCTGGACGCCCTGGCCCAGGCCCTGGGCCGCTTCCCGCTCCAGTCCGGCGAGCGGATCACCCTGGAGTACGTCCTGCTCAAGGGCGTCACCGACAGCCTGGAGGACGGCCGGCGCCTGGCCGCCTTCGCCCGGCGCTTCCCCAGCAAGATCAACCTCATCCCCTTCAACCCTCACGAGGGCAGCGGCTTCGAGCCCCCGGACGAGGCCCGCGTGGGGGCCCTCTGCCGCCTGCTGGTGGACGCCGGCCTGACGGTGAGCGTGCGGCGCAGCCGCGGCCAGGATGTGGCCGGGGCCTGCGGCCAGCTGGTGCGGAACCTCCGCCCCGGCGCCCGCCCCACGCCGGAAGCGGAGGACTGAGGGCCGATTTCCGTCATCCTGGATCCGTGCCCACGCCCCCCCTCTCCCTCTTCCGCCTCCTGGACCGGCTCCTGGAGACGGACGGGACCGTCTCGGTGCGGGAACTGCTCGACGAGGCCCGGGAGCAGACCTACGGCCTGGCCCTGCTGCTCCTGGCCCTCCTGACCTTCATCCCGGGCGTGGCGAACGTGCTGAGCCTCGGGACCCTGGTCCTGGGCCTCCAGCTCTGGTGGGGCCGGAGCCACCTCTGGCTGCCGGAGGTCATCCAGCGGCACGAGATGCAGCGCGGCCATGTGAAGGCCCTGCTCGCCCAGGTGGAGGCGCGGCTGGCCTGGCTCGGAGCGCGCACCGCGCCGAGGCGGGCCCCGGGCCGGGGCATCCTCGGCTTCCTCGTGACCTGGACCGCCTTCCTGGCCGCCCTGCCCGTGCCGCTGCCCCTGGCCAACGTCCTGCCCGCCACCGGGCTGGTGCTCCTGGCGATCTCGATGCTGGAGGAGTGGCCCCTGCCCGCCTGGCTGGGGGCGGGGTTCAGCCTGCTCACCACCGGCTACTTCGCCCTGTCGGGGGGCCTGGTCTGGGGCGGGCTGAAGGCCGCCCTCCATGCGGTGATGAGGTGATCGCGTGAGGTTCGACGCCCTGACCCTCTTCCCGGAATTCTTCGAGGCGGCCCGCCTCGGCATCACAGGCCGCGCCTTCCGGGAGCTGGGCCACGCCCTGCACACCCACAGCTACCGGCCCTTCGCGGGAAACACCTTCGGCCACGTGGACGATGCGCCCTTCGGTGGCGGGCCCGGCATGGTGCTCCGCCCCGAGGTGCTGCGGGACACCCTGGCCGCGGTGTCGCGCTCGGGCACCGGCCGCGTCGTCCACTTCAGCCCCGCCGCGCCGCCCCTCACCCACGCCAAGGTGCTGGAGCTGGCCCGTCTGGATCAGCTGATCCTCGTCTGCACCCGGTACGAGGGCCTGGACCAGCGGGCCGTGGACCGCCTCGTGGACGAGGAGCTGAGCGTGGGCGAGGCGGTCCTGAGCGGGGGGGAGCTGCCGGCCCTCGTGCTCATCGACGCCGTCTGCCGCTGGCTCCCCGGCGTGCTGGGCAACGAGGCCAGCGCGGAGGAGGACAGCTTCGCCACGGGCCTGCTGGACCATCCCCACTACACCCGGCCGGCGGTCTTCGACGGCCTGGAGGTGCCCGCGGTGCTGCAGGGGGGCGACCACGGGGCCATCCGCCTCTGGCGCCTGCGGGAGGCCATGGCCCGGACGCAGCGCCTGCGCCCCGACCTCTGGGCCGCCTACCTGCGGGACCGCCTTCCCGGCCTGGACCGCCCCGCCCAGTGGTGCGCCTGGCAGGTGGAGCACCCCGGTGACTGGGACCGCCCGAAGCCGAAGGGATGGAAGGGGTGGCGGCCCGGGGCCGGGTCCCGGGACTGATCCCTTCCCTTTTCCCTCCCTTCCGGTAGACTGGGGGACTCCCCGATCCGGGGACCATCGAGCCATGTCCGCCTGAACCAAGGCTTGGGACCGCTGGCCCAGGAGCCCACATGAGCCACATCATCGACCGCCTCGAAGCCAGCCTGCTGCGCTCGGACCTTCCCCGCATCACCCCCGGCGACACCGTCAAGGTGCACGTCAAGGTGAAGGAAGGCGAGAAGGAGCGCATCCAGCTCTTCCAGGGCATCGTCATCGGCATCAAGGGTGGCGGCATGCGCACCTCCTTCACCGTCCGCAAGATCGCGAGCGGCGTGGGCGTGGAGCGCATCTTCCCCCTGCACAGCCCCACCATCGACAAGCTCGAGGTGGTGCGCCACGGCCAGGTCCGCCGCGCCAAGCTCTACTTCCTCCGGGAGAAGCTCGGCAAGGCCGGCCGCCTCAAGGAGCGCCGCGAGAACGCCGAGTAGGCCGCCTCCCGACGCATGGAAAGGGCGCCTCCGGGCGCCCTTTCCGCGTACCCCCGCAAGCCGTGTTGCAACGCACAACTTAACCCGCGGTTAAACAGCCAGATGGGAACCAGAGGAAATCCGGTTCCATGACATTTCCACGACACCCGTTCCGACCCCTGAGGCAGAATCGGTCCC
>JAJYBX010000265.1 GCA_021778785.1 Acidobacteriota bacterium | reverse complement strand
ACTGAACGGGCAGGTCTTTGCTGAACTGTGGAGGTTCATCCGGGCTGTCTCCTCGAAAGCTGGTGTGTGGTAACAACAGCTTCCCAGCTCAGTCCGGATGAACAACCTCCTTGGCAGTTACACCTAGGGGCGCTCCAGATCCGCCGCCCGGGCTGCCACGGTCCGATGCTGGGGCAGGTAGCAGACGCCATCCGGGCCCCCGGTGCAGGGCTGGTAGGTCACGGTCAATCCGACCGGATCCGCCAGCCCCTGCCCGTGCAGGGGGATGACCACGGTGCCGCGCCAGACCGGATCGCCGGCCCCGTCCCGGCCCGCGGCCGGGGGCATCGGGCCCGCCTCCAGCCGGCCGGGGCCGGCGGCCAGGGCCACCCTGAAGGTCCCCAGCTTCACATGGACCCCCGGCGGCAGGACCATCCGCAGGCCGCCCGGCACCACGGCCAGCGCCACGTCCACAGCGGGGTTGAAGGCCCGGGCCTGGAGGGAGAGCAGGGCCAGCAGGGGGACGATCCGGCGATCCATGGGAGCCTCCTACCCGGCCTGGTCCGAGATGGCCCCCAGGCCCGCGGTGGCGAGCAGGTGGCCCGCCTCGGTGATCAGGGCACCTTCCACGCCCGCGGCGCCCTCCAGCAGGCCGAGGCCGGCCTCCGGCCCCAGCAGGATAGCGGCCGTGGCCAGACGGCCCGCATCGAAGGCCGTGGGGGCGACCACGGTGACAGAGGCCAGGCCCCGCGCGGGCCAGCCCGTGGTGGCATCCAGCAGGTGGTGGTAGCGGACGCCCTCCTCGACGAAGCCCCGCTCGTAGTCGCCGGAGGTGGCCACGCCCGCCTCGGCGCCGACCCGGACCACGAGCCGGCAGCGGCGCCGATCGCGGGGATCCTGCACGGCCACGCGCCAGGGGCGGCCGTCCCCACGCCGGCCCAGGGTGCGCACATCGCCCAGGAAGTTGAGGACGGCCGAATCCACGCCCTCCTCCCGCAGCCGCTCCGCCACCCGGTCGGCCGCGTATTCCTTGCCCACGCCGCCCAGGTCCAGCTCCATGCCGGACCGTTCCAGGGCCACCGTGCCGCAGCGGAGGACCACCGCCCGGGCGTCCACCAGGGGCAGGAGGGCCGCCACCGCCTCTGGCGAGGGCACCCGCGCCGCCTTGAAGTCCCACACCCGACGCAGCACGCCCACCGTGGGATCGAAGCGGCCGCCGGTGGCCCGGTGGAGTTCCAGGGCGGCGCGGATGAGGTGCTCGGTCTCCCCGTCGATGACCACCGGTCCCCGCCCGGCCTCCCGGTTCAGGGCCGACAGCACGCTTCCGGGCCGGTACCGCGAGAACTTGGCCTCGATGCGGCGGGCCTCGGCCACGGCGGCGCGGGCGGCCCGCTCGGCCCGGGCGGGGCCCCGGTCGTCGGCGAAGCGGATCAGGGCCTCGCCGCCCATGAGGGGGAACCGCGTGGTGTAGAGGACCCGCGCCTCCGGGGCCGTCAGTACTGCCATTTGAGCCCCACGGTGAAGGTGGTGGTGTTCACGTCCGCCGCCGACGTGGCGGGACCGGAGAACCGTGCGGAGGCGGTGCCGAGGGTGCCCCCCGCCAGCGGCAGGATCGGATCCTGGCCCTGCTGGATCTGGTAGGTGCCGCCCAGGCTGAGGGTCAGCCCCGGCATGAGATCCGTGGAGACGGAGCAGCCCAGCAGGACGCTGTGGAAGGCCGACAGGCGGTAGTCCGCGGACTGGTAGGTCTGCGGGGCCGCGAAATAGGCCCCGTAGAAGTCGGCCGCGTTCTGGCTGTAGAGGCGCAGCCGGGGCGAGAGGATCCAGCCGCCGTCCAGGTGCTGGTCGTAGGTGAAGTCGAGCGTGTGGGCGTGGAGCCCCCAGTCGTCCCGGTAGAAGCGGTACGTGGTCTTGAGGGCCCCGTCCCAGTCGTCGAAGTAGTGGCCGTATTTCAGGAACAGGGCGTCCCGCGTGCGGGTGTCCGGCCGGTGGTCCCGGACGGTGCCGGTCCCCGCGGGGACGACGAGGTACGGCTCGTCGAGGTAGCCCTTCAGTTCCATGCGGCTGGCGGAGACATCCACCAGGTCGTCCTCGCCCAGGGCCCAGGTCCAGCCCAGGGCGAAGCCCCGGGTCTTCTTGGCGAAGCGCTGGGTCTGGGTCACCGGCGCCACCGTGTCGTCGGCCCAGGAGAGTCCGTAGTGCAGCGTCCCGCGGCCATCCGCCATGGTCCAGGCATCGGAGAGGCCGAAGCCCCGGGCGATGTAGTCCTTCTCCACGGAGTGCGAGAGATCCAGGGTGGGCAGGTGCGCGCCGATCCGCCGGCTGTAGCTGAAGTCCTGGCCGTTCCGCTCGTCGGTGTAGGGCACCATGGGGATCTTTCCGGCGGCGTTGGTGGAACTCATTCCCGAGGCCGAGGTGGTGGTGGTCACGTCGAGGGTCGGGTAGGCACCGCTGGGCGAGGCCCCGGAGATGGCGTCGTGGGAGAGCAGGAGGTCGAACTGGCCCAGGGAGGGACCGAGTTCCTGGTGCAGGAGGAGGTTGGGGTTCTGGACCCGCGTGCGGCCGTCGGACTCGCCGTAGAACAGGTACCGCAGCTCCACGGAGGACTGGGCCTGGAGCGGGCGGCCCCCCAGGAGGCCGAGGCCCGCCACGAGCCAGGAGACGCCATCGAACCGCCGCCGTTCCCGGCGCCGGAGGATCCTCGCGTGCCTAGGGTCTGTTTTCAAAGTCCCACGGCGCCGCGGTGGAATCCAGCCGCGTGATCTGGCAAGGAAGCGGCCGAAGGGCGATGTGGGCGCATCGTTCGAGGCCGGTGACGCCGCCAGGCGCGCGGCTGGATCCACCCCGGAGGGCAGGGGCCGGCGGCCGTCGCCATCCGGCGTTAGGCTCGCTCGACAGACGCCCAGTCTGCCTTCGCTCGCCTGCCTGGGCTGGCTCCGCCGGCGGCCCCTGCGCGGCATCGCGCGACTTTGAAAACAGACCCTAGTTGCAGCCACAGCCACCCCCCGCGGCGCCACCGGTCCCGGCCGCGCCCTCCTTGCTGGCCTGGATGTGCTCCCGGAGGAAGCCCGTCAGGCGGTCCCCGTCCAGGTTCATGATCGGATCCGCCAGGTGCCCGCGCTGCCAGGCCTTCAGGCCCCCCTTGGCCTCCAGCCCCGGCGCCACGCGGTACCCCGCCGCGGGCACGCTCTCCCCGGTCCGGATGAGGGCGGCGATGGCATCCGCCTCCTCCTTCAGGTGCTCGCCGCCCTCGAAGCGGGCGACGATCCGGCCTTCCGCATCGATGAGGAAGCTGGTGGGCATGGCGACCACCCCGAAGGCCTCGGCGCTGTGGCCCGTGGGATCCGGCACGATGGTGAAGTGCACGGGCGTCTGGTCGAGGAAGGCGTAGATCGCGCCCTGATCCGTGTCCAGGGCCACCCCCACCGCCTGGAATTTCCCCTCGCCGAACCGCGACTGCAGCCCGTCGATGGCCGGCAGGCTCTTGCGGCAGGGGCCGCACCAGGAGGCCCAGAAGTCCAGGAGGACCACCTTCCCCTTCAGGGCCGCAAGGCTGAAGGGCCTGCCGTCCAGGGTCTGGGCCACGAGGGCCGGGGCCGCGGCGCCGGTCCCCCCGGCGGAGGCCGGCAGGCCCAGGAGCAGGAGGAGCGTCAGGGAGGGCCCGGCATACCAGGGGCGGATCCGCACAGGCGGGCGGGTGGGTCGGGGCATGGGTCCTCACGAAGGGGGCATGGGGATCGGATCCGGGTCGGCCTCCGGATTCCGGATCCCTGCAGGGCGGGTTGCCTCCTTCAGTGCGCGGGGACCGGGGCGGGTTCCCGAAAAAGGATGTTCCAACATGAACGAGCGGCACCCGGGGGCGCCGCTCGCAGGCCGCGGAAGGAATCCGCTGGTCAGAATCCGGTGAAGATCGCCACGGCGTAGGCGGCGAAGGTGCCATCGGGCTTGGGCAC
>JAJYBX010000264.1 GCA_021778785.1 Acidobacteriota bacterium | reverse complement strand
CAAGGGGACGGGGCGATGGGGATCGTTTCATGGACGGAACTCCTTGGAACCGGAATCGGGCAGCGGTGGCAGGGGTGCCAGGGGATCGGCGGCGATGCCCCGCCAGAAGAGCTCCAGCCAGCCCCGTTCGCCCTCCCGCACCGCCGCCTCGGGCGAGATGTTGAGGAACCGGGGGGCCACCATCGGCAGCACGTCGAGGATCTCGAGATGGAGCTTCACGAAGAAGAATGTCGCGAGCAGGGGATGCAGGCCGGGCCGGACCTCCCCGCGGGCGATGCCCTGTTCGAGGAGGTTCCGGACCTGGGTGGCCGCCGCGGCCATCCGTCCCTGGATGAGTTCCTGGATGCCCTCGGTGCCGCGCACGATCTCGCCCCGGACCAGGCTCCGGATGCCCGGGTCGCCGCCCAGGTGCCGGTGGTAGATGCCCAGCACCTCCCAAAGCCGGAGGACCGTGGGACGGGCGTCCGAGGGGTCCGCCAGGTGCGTCAACTCCCTGATCACGGGGGGGAAGCGCCGGTCCAGCAGGGCCGTGAACATGGCCTCCTTGCTGTCGAAGTGGTAGTAGATCAGGGCCGGATCGCAGCCCGCCTGCCGGGCGATGGCCCGGAGGCTGGCCGCGCGGAGGCCTTCCCGGGCGAAGACCTCCTGGGCGGCATCCAGCAGCTGGTCCGCATCCACCCGCTGGGGTTTGGGTCCTCGGGGGCGGTTGGAAGGAGGTCGGGGCATGGGGCACCTAATTCAACGACCGTTGAATCATGAGGAGGTTCCCGGCTGGGGACAAGGGGTGATTTCATCACATGTGGAAATAGGGGCTGGGCGCGAAAAAGGCCCCCGAAGGGGCCGATCTCGAGAATCCAGGCGGGTTACTCGCTGGAGATGGGGGCCTCGGTGGTGTAGTCGAGGGTGATGACCTCGGGTTCCTCGAAGGCGATGCGGTTCTCCTCCACCTCGGCCATGGCCACCTGGCCCCAGAAGGAGGCGAGCTTGGGGGCATCCTGGGCCTGGCCGTGCTTGTTCACGGGGACCACGACCTCCACCTTGGGGAAGGCGCCGCGCTGGAGCTGCTCACAGCGCTTGCCGGCCACCACGACGAAGCGGTACTTGTTGGCGATTTCTTCCGGGACGCGGACGATGGTGCGCTGGTTCATGGACACTCCGAACCAGGAAGCATAGCACCGGAACGGCGTTGGAACAATCGGCTTGGCGTTAGGATGGGGGCTTCCGGGAGGATCCATGGAACGGGGCAAGCTCTGGCGCGGGGCCTTCGCAGGCAACCTCCGGCTCCTGGAACTCAACAGCGCCGGCCTCACGGCCGAACTGGCGGACCGCCGCCCGGCCTCCGGCGTGAATTCGGCGGCCTGGATCGTGGGCCACGTGACGGCCACCCGGCGGCGCATGGTCAAGCTGCTGGGCGGGACGGTGCCCGAGGATCCGGCCTGGGAGCAGCACTACGCCCGGGGGGGCCCGGGCAACCCCGCCCACCTGCCCTGGGAGGACCTGGTGGCCGCCTTCGGGGCCACGGACGCGCTGCTGAAGGAGGCGCTGATGGGCGTGGCGGACTGGGACCGGCCCACGGTGAACCCTGCCATCGGGACCGAGCAGGCCCTGGAGCAGGTGCTGGCCTTCCTCTACATGCACGAGTGCTACCACCTGGGGCAGATCGGCGTCGTCCGCAAGCTCCACGGCCTGCCGGGGGCCCTCTGATGCGCATCATCCTCGGGATCACCGGCGGCGTGGCCGCCTACAAGGCCGCTGAACTGGCCCGGCTGCTGGCGAAGCGGGGCCACCAGGTGCGCTGCATCCTCACGGAAGCCGGCTCGCGCTTCATCACGCCCCTCACCCTCGCCAGCCTCACGGGGGAGCCCTGCTATGGCGCCAATCCCGACCAGGAGGAGTGGCGCGCCAATCCGAGCATCGAGCACATCGAGCTGGCCCGCTGGGCGGACCTGGTGGCCGTGGTGCCCGCCACGGCGAACATCCTGGGGAAGTCCGCCAACGGCCTGGCCACGGACCTCCTCAGCACGGTGCTGCTGGCCACGCGGGCCCCGGTGCTGTGGGCCCCGGCCATGAACACCGGCATGTGGGAGCATCCCGCCGTGCAGGCCAATGTGGCGCGGCTGCGGAGTTTTGGCCACACGATCGTGGATCCTGCCGAGGGCACCCTGGCCTGCGGGGAGGAGGGCGCCGGCAAGCTGGCGGAGGTGGAGGCCATCGCCGAAGCCATCCAGGTGGCGGGCAGTCCCAGGCTGCCCGGCCTGGCCGGGCGCACGGTGCTCATCACCGCGGGCCCCACCCGGGAGGACCTCGACCCGGTCCGCACCCTCACCAACCGCAGCACCGGCGCCATGGGCGTCGAACTGGCCCGGGCCTTCCGGGATGCCGGCGCCCGGGTGCAGCTGGTGCTGGGCGGCGACCTGCCCGCGCCCTGGGGCGTGGAGACGGTGCGGGTGCGCAGCGCCCAGGACATGCTCGCGGCCTGCCAGGCCCGCTGGCCGCAGGCCGACGGCCTGGTGGGCGCGGCGGCGGTGGCGGACCAGCGCCCGGAAACGCCCGCCGCCGAGAAGGTGAAGAAGGGCGAGGGCCCGGAAACCCTGGTGCTGGTGCGCACGCCGGACATCCTGGCCACCCTGTCGGCCTCGAAGCGGCCCGGCCAGTGGATCCTGGGCTTCGCCGCCGAGAGCGAACAGCACCTCGACCACGCTGCCGCCAAGCTCGCGAAGAAGCGCCTCGACGCGGTGCTGGTCAATGACGTGCAGGACGGCCGGGCCTTCGGGAACCAGCCCAACACCCTCACGCCCGTCACCGCCGGGGGGCCCCAGCCGGCGCTGGGTCCGCTTCCCAAGGACGACCTCGCCCGGGCCGTCGTGGCCTGGTGGGCGGCGCGGCTGGGCTAGCCTTTCAGTGCCTCCCGGGCAGCGATCACCTTGGCCAGGGCCTCCTCCGGGGTCTTGCCCAGGGCGGTGAGGTGGCCCATCTTGCGGCCGGGGCGGGCTTCGGTCTTGCCGTAGAGGTGCAGCTTCACATCGCGGTGATCCAGGAGGCGCTCCCAGGCGGGCTCGCCGCCCTTGGGCCAGAGGTCCCCCAGGAGGTTGGCCATGGCGGCCGGGCGGAGCAGGGTGGTGTCGCCCAGGGGGAGGCCGCAGACGGCGCGGACCTGCTGCTCGAACTGGCTGGTGGTGCAGGCGTCGATGGTGGCGTGGCCGCTGTTGTGGGGGCGCGGGGCCAGCTCGTTCACCAGCAGCTTGCCGCCGGGCTTGAGGAAGAACTCCACCGTGAGCATGCCCACCACGCCCAGGGCCCCGGCGATGGCGATGGCCATGGCCTGGGCCCGCTTCGCCACCTCCGCGGGGATGCGGGCGGGGAAGACGGTGGTGTCGAGGATGTGGTTGCGGTGGGCGTTCTCGGCCACGTCCCACACGGCGGTCTCCCCCGCGGAGGAGCGGGCCGCCACCACGCTGCACTCCAGCTCGAAGGGGACCCAGGCCTCCAGGATGCCCTGCTGGCCGCCCAGGGCGGCGAAGGCCGCGGGCACCTGGCCGGGCTCCGTCAGCTTCTGCTGGCCCTTGCCGTCGTAGCCGAAGCTGGCGGTCTTGAGGACGGCGGGCAGACCCAGGGCCTCCGCGGCCTCGCGCAAGTCCCGCTCGGTGTCGATCTGCCGGAAGGGCGTCACCGGGAAGCCGTGCTCGGCCAGGAAGTGCTTCTCCCGCAGCCGGTGCTGGACCGTGTGCAGCACGAAGGCGCCGGGATGCATGGGGCGGACCTCAGCCACGGCCTCCAGCGTCTCCGCGGGGATGTTCTCGAACTCCACGGTCACCACGTCCACGCCCCGCGCCAGGGCCTGGGCGGCGTAGACATCGTTGTAGGCGGCGCGGATCTCCAGATCGGCCACCTGGCCGGCCGGGCAGTCGTGGCCCGGGTCCAGCGCATGCACCCGG
>JAJYBX010000263.1 GCA_021778785.1 Acidobacteriota bacterium | reverse complement strand
CCGATGTCGAACATGAAGCCTGAGAGCAGGAAGGCGGGGAGGAAGGTCGCGACGAAGGCGAACTGGCTGGCCAGGAGCTGGGTCTTGGCCTTGGCGCTGATGAGGATGCCCAGGGAAAGCGCCCCCACCAGGTAGATGGCGGAGACCGCGAACAGGAGCACCAGGCTGCCCCGGATGGGGACGCCGAAGAGGAAGCGCCCGGCGAGCACGGAGAGCAGCATGTCCAGCATGCCGATGGTGAAGTAGGGCGCGAGCTTGCCCAGGATCAGCTCGCTCCCACTGAGCGGGGTGGAGATGAGCTGCTCCATGGTGCCCGACTCCCACTCGCGCGCCACCGTGAGGGAGGTGAGCAGGGCCGTGATGAGCATCATGATCACGGCGATGAGCCCCGGCACGATGAAGATCCGGGATTCCATGTCCGTGTTGAACCAGGCCCGGAAACGCAGGTCGAGGGGCAGGGTCGGCGGGCGGCCCGTGAGACTCCGGGCCTTCTCCACCAGGATCTCCTGGGAGTAGCCCTGCACGATGGCATCGGCGTAGGAGAGGGCCAGGGTCGTGGTGTTGGCGTCGCTGCCGTCGGCCAGGACCTGCACCTCCGCCTTCCGCCCTGAGGCCACCCGCCGCCCGAAGTCGACCGGGATCACCAGGGCCATCATCGTCTCGCCCCGGGCCAGGGACGCCTCCACCTCGCGGTAGGTCTCCGGCCTCGCCACCAGGGAGAAGTACCGGGAACCCTGGAAGCGGCCCACCAGCTCGCGGCTCTGCGGCGTGCGGCTCTGGTCCCAGACCGCCAGGGGGACCCGGTCCAGGTCCATGGTCAGGGCGTAGCCGAAGATCATGAGCATGATCATGGGGAGCACGATGGCGATGCCGAGCGCGCGCGGATCCCGCAGGACATGGATGAATTCCTTCCGCGCCACGGCGGCGAGGCGGCGGAGTCGGATGCCGGATCCTGTCCGGGAGATCGTCATGCCTTGAACTCCTTCTGCGCGCCCTCGGCGCGATCCCGGGCCTCGATCAGGGACACGAAGACATCCTCCAGCGAGGGGGTGATCCGTTCCACCGTGCCCACCTGGAACCCGGATTCCGACAGGGCCTGCCGGAGTCGGGGGGCGAGGGCGTCGGCGTCCTCGGTCATCAGGTGGATGTCCCGGCCGAAGAGCGCGGCATCCCGGACTCCCTCCAGGGAGGCCGCCACGCCGAGGGCTTCGTGGGAACGGTCGCAGGCGACGCACAGCACCTGGTCGGCCATGAGGGTGCCCTTCATCTCGCCGGGCGTCCCCAGGGCGACCAGTTCGCCCCGGTAGATGAGGGCCAGACGGTCGCAGTACTCGGCCTCCTCCATGTAGTGCGTGGTGACGAAGACGGTGACGCCGCGGCTGGCCATCTGGTAGATGAGGTCCCAGAAGGACCGCCGGCTCAGGGGGTCCACGCCGGAGGTGGGCTCGTCCAGGAACAGCACCCGGGGCTCGTGGAGCAGGGCGCAGCCCAGCGAGAGGCGCTGCTTCCAGCCGCCGGGGAGCAGCCCCGTCCGGGTGCGCCGGTGCGCCTCCAGGTGGGCCATGTCCAGCACCCAGGCCTTCCGGTCCTCCTTCCGCGCCTTCGGCACGCTGTAGATGCCGCTGAAGAAGTCGATGTTCTCCTCCACCGTGAGGTCGTCGTACAGGCTGAACTTCTGGCTCATGTAGCCGATGGTCCGCTTGATCTCCTCGCGCTGGGTGAGGATGGCGTGGCCGGCCACCGTGCCCTGGCCGCTGGTGGGTTCCAGGAGCCCGCAGAGCATCCGGATGGTGGTGGATTTGCCCGCCCCGTTCGGTCCCAGGAAGCCGAAGATCTCCCCCTGGCGCACGTCCAGGCTGATCCGGTTGACGGCCACGAAGTCCCCGAACCGTCGTTCGAGGTTCCGCAGGGTGACGGCGAAGGCCTCGGGAGCCGGGAGGTTCATGCGTCGCCTCCCGGCAGGGCCGAGGTGAAGATGTCTTCCAGGGTGGGTTCGATCGTCTCTAGGCTGTGGCAGGGGATGCCCTCCGCACGAAGGACCGCCTCGATGGAGGTGCGGGCGCCGCCCTCGTCCCCGGCCAGGACGTGGATCCGGTCCCCGAAGAGGGTCACGCTGCCGATGCCGGCGGCGCGCAGGAGGACAGCCGCCTGGCGGGGGGCCCCGCAGCGGACCTCCAGCAGCGTCCCTTGCAGCAGGCCCTTCACGCCCTCCACGGTGTCGCAGGCCATGAGGCGGCCCTGGTGGAGCAGGCCGACCCGGTTGCAGCGTTCCGCTTCATCCAGGTAGGCGGTGGAGACGAAGATCGTCACGCGCTCCTGCTGGAGCTGGTACAGGATGCGCCAGAAATCCCGGCGGGAGACGGGGTCGACGCCGTTCGTGGGCTCGTCCAGGAAGAGCACCCGGGGTGTGTGGATGAGGGCGCAGGCCAGTCCGAGCTTCTGTTTCATGCCCCCGCTGAGGTTGCCGGCCAGGCGGCGCTGGAAGGGCGTGAGGTTGCTGAAGGCGAGAAGCCGGTCGATGCGCGCGCCTAGGTCGGAGCGGGGCACCTCGTAGAGGTCCGCGTAGAAATCGAGGTTCTCCAGCACGGTGAGGTCCGGATAGAGGCCGAAGCGCTGGGACATGTATCCGATGCGTTCCTTGATGGCCTCGGAGTCCCGGACGATGGGGAGGCCGTCGACCCAGGCCTCGCCCGAGCTGGGTTCGAGGATGCCCGTCAGCAGGCGCATGGTCGTGGTCTTGCCTGCGCCATCGGGTCCCACCAGGCCGAAGATCTCCCCCTCCGTCACGGAGAGGCTCAGCTGGTCCAGGGCGGTCTGGTCCCCGAACCGGCGTGTCAGCGCCTGCGCCCGGATGGTCTCCATCAGCGTCCTTCCAGCTGGATCTCTGCGTCCACGGGCATGCCGGGCTTGAGTTCCATGGCGGGGTTGGGGAGGTCGATCTTGATGCGGTAGACGAGCCGGGTGCGCTCCTTCCGGGTCTGGACGGCCTTGGGGGTGAACTCCGCCTCGGAGGCGATGAACGACACCCGGCCTTCGTAGCGCTTGCCCGGGAAGGTGTCCGTGGTGACGAAGGCCCTCTGGCCCACCTTCACCCGGCCCAGGTCCGTCTCCTCCACGAAGGCGCGCACCCACACCTGGCGCAGGTCCGCCATCGTCACCACCGGGGTGCCGGGCGAGACGTATTCCATCGGTTCGATGTTCTTCGAGAGGATCACGCCCGCGCTGGGGGCCTTCAGGGTGGCGTAGCCGAGCTGGGTCTCGGCCAAGGCAAGGGCCTGCTGGGCCTCCTCGAACCGCGCCCGGCCCTGCTCGATGTCCTCCTTCCGGGGGCCCTTCCGGACGAGGAGGTACTGCTGGTCGGCCTGCTGGACCTTGCCGCGGGCCGCTTCCAGGGCGGCCCGGCTGGCCTGGTAGTCCCGCACCGAGAGGATGCCCTGGCGCTGGAGGTCGCGGATGCGGGCCTCGTCGGGCTCCAGCCTCCGGAGGTCGGCGGTGGCCTGGTCCAGGGCGGCCCGGGAGGCCGCGATCTCCTCCTTGCGCGACCCGGCCAGCATGGCGTCGAGGGCCGCCCGGGCCGTGGCGGCCTCCGCGCGGCGCATGGCCACCTGCTGCTCCAGGTCCCGGGCGTCGAGGCGCGCCAGGAGCTGGCCGGCCTGCACCACCTGGCCCTCGTCCACGGGCCGCTCGAGGACCTTGCCCGCCACGCGGAAGCTGGCCTCCACCTGGACCACCTCGATGTTCCCGGAGAGCTTGAGGCTGGCTTCCCGGTGATCCCGGCAGGAGATGGCCAGGATCAGCAGCGCGCCGATGGGCACCACCACGGCAAGGGGACGGGGCGATGGGGATCGTTTCATGGACGGAACTCCTTGGAACCGGAATCGGGCAGCGGTGGCAGGGGTGCCAGGGGATCGGCGGCGATGCCCCGCCAGAAGAGCTCCAGCCAGCCCCGC
>JAJYBX010000262.1 GCA_021778785.1 Acidobacteriota bacterium | reverse complement strand
GTTCGACCGCATCCGCAGCACGGGGATGAGCGACACCACGGGCAGCAGCACGACCCTGTCCCTGGGCGGCAGCCTCGGGTTCGGCGCGTGGGTGCGGCTGTCGCCCAGCCTGAGCTGGGCGCGCACACTCGACGATCCCGGGGCCCAGAAGACCACCGTGGAGAACGCCTTCCTCAATGCGGACGTGACCCTCGTGCCGAACCTCCTGGGCTTCCTCCTGAACGGCGGCAGCTCCCGGACCCTCCTCGTCACCGGCGAGACGGTGGAGAACTCCGTGGCGGAGGGCACGCTGCGCTGGTACCTGGACGGCTACCTGCACGGCCATGCGCGGGCGAGCCTCGGCCTGAAGGGGCGCTACACCCATGCCCCGTCCATGGCGGCCTACCTCCCGACCGCCGCCTCGGGCACGACCGGGGCCACGGCCGCGGCCATGGCCAACGACAACCAGGTCTCCCTCCTCCTGAACGTCTCGTACTGAGGAGCAGCCCCATGCGGAACATCCTCCTCGCCCTCGCGTTCCTCGGCACCCTGGTCCTGCGGGCCCAGGGCGCCATTTCCGTCATCCCCGGGATCCCGGTCAACGGCGTGGCCACGACCTTCGTGCTCTCCCCGACCTACCCGCCCACCGGCGCCGTGGTCTGGGATTTCGGGGACCAGACCGCGCCGATCAGTGGCGGGACGGTGGCCACCCATGTGTACCCCCGCACGGGTTCGTACCTGGTGCGGGCGGTGTACCCCTACGCCTCCGCCCAGGGCCTGCCGGCCACCGTCCAGCTCCCCATCCGGGTGGCGGACCGCCTGGGACCGGCGGCCCCCTTCACGATTGCCATGCTCCGGGTGCGCTGGGATGACGGCCGGACGGACGTCTCGGTGGATCAGGGCTTCTCGCCCCTGGTGGCCTACGCGGACCTGAAGTTCGAGGGGACGGGCCTGCTCCAGGCGCAGTGGCTGGTGGACGGCATCCCCATCGGCACGTTCACCGAGCAGCTCTCCTTCGCGGACACCGTGACCCTGGATTCGCGGCGGGCGATCCCGCTCCCGACCACCGACCTGGGCGAACACTGGGTCACCCTCCGCATCCTGTCGCCCCAGGTGACCTTCCAGCCGCCCCTCATCCGCTATTTCGTGCGGGTGGCCAGCGGCCAGGAGGCCCCGCGGATCGATGCGGTGACCCCCGAGACCGTGCGACCGGGCGAGGAAGCGGAACTGCGGGTCCGCGGCCGCAACCTCGATCCCCGCACCACCGTCTCCTTCGGGAGGGACATCGCTCAGGTGGCTCCGCTCCGCCTCACGGGGCCTGGGGAGGCGGTGGTCCGCATCTTCGTGGCGCCCACCGCCCAGGCAGGGTCACGGGAGGCCCAGGCCTTCAGCCGCGCGGGCCGGAGCCGGGGCCCCGCCCGCTTGCGGGTGATCCCGCCGCCACCCGGTGCCCGGGCCGGCCTGGCGGAGGGCCAGACCCTCCCCTGGCGGCAGATGGAGTCTCCTCGGCCGAACCTGCTCAGGACCCTGACGGCCTTCTTCCTCCTGCCCCATGGCGAGGAGGGACGCACCCTCTTCGCGCCGCCCTCGCCCTGATCCGGGACGCTCAGCCCCGCCGCCGCCGGAAGAAGGCCTGGAGCTGCTCGCGGCACTCCGCCTCCAGCAGGCCCCCCTGGAATTCGACGCGGTGGTTGAGGGCCAGGCCCTCGAGGTTCGCGGCCCACTGGCTGACGCCCACCTTGGGATCCGGCGCGCCGAAGACCACGCGGCCCACCCGGGCATGCACCAGGGCGCCGAAGCACATGAGGCAGGGTTCCAGGGTCACGTAGAGGGTGGCGTCCGTCAGGCGGTAGTTCCGCGCCCAGGCCCCGGCGGCGCGCAGGGCCTGCACCTCCGCGTGGGCCGTGGGATCGTGCGAGCTGATGGGGCAGTTGTGGCCGCGGCCCAACAGCGCACCCTCGGATACGACCACGGCCCCGATGGGCACCTCGTCCTTGCGGTCCGCGCGCTCCGCCTCCTCAAGGGCGAGGCGCATGAAGTAGATGTCGTCGCCGCTCCACATGGTGGGATCAGTGTCTCCGAAACCCCGCCGTGTACGTGGGAAACAAAGGAGCAGTATGGCGGATTTCCCTTAGAAATAAAAGGCTGATTCGCGATTTTGTGCGCCGCTACACTCATCCAGGTCCCCCAAGGACCGACTCTTTTCCACGGCCCCGCGACGGCAGCGCCCTCGCGGGGTTTTTGCAGAGCCGGAGGGTACATGCAGGCGCACCTGATCCTGAAGGACGGGACGATCTTCCGGGGACGGGCGCCGCTGGGTTTCGGCGGAGGCGGCGAGGCGGTCTTCACCACCGCCATGGCGGGCTACCAGGAGATCCTCACGGATCCCAGCTTCGCCGGGCAGATGGTCTGCATGACCTTTCCCGAGCAGGGCATCTACGGCATCCACGCGGACCTGAACGAGGCCGCCCATCCCTGGGCCACGGGCCTGCTCTGCCGGCGGCTCACCTTCGCGCCGGACCACACCCGCTCCGAGGGCGACCTGGCGGGCTGGCTCAAGCGCCACCGCATCCCCGTGATGACGGACCTGGACACCCGGGCCCTCACCCAGCACCTCCGGGACCAGGGCGCCCAGCCGGCCATCATCTGGACCGAGGCCGACGGCGGCCTGGAAGCCGGCGTGGCGAAGGCGAAGGCGCTGCCGGACATGTCCGGCCAGGCCCTCTGCGGCGAGGTGAGCTGCCGGGATCGCACCGAGCTCAACCCCGGCGGCGCCTTCCGGGTGTCGGTGCTGGACGGCGGCATCAAGCAGAGCATCCTGAACCAGCTGGTGGGCGCGGGCCTGCACCTGGAGGTGTTCCCCTGGGACACGCCGGCCTCGGAACTGGCGGACAAGCGCTTCCACGGCCTCTTCCTCAGCAACGGTCCCGGCGATCCCGGCGCCCTGCCGGGCATGCAGAAGGAAGTGGAGGCCTGCCTCGGCAAGCTCCCCATCTTCGGCATCTGCCTGGGCCACCAGCTGCTGGGCCAGGCCTTCGGCGGCCGCACCTTCAAGCTGAAGTTCGGCCACCGCGGCGCCAACCAGCCCGTGCAGGACCTGGCCACCGGCCGCATCGAGATCACCGCCCAGAACCACGGGTTCGCCGTGGACGAGGCCAGCCTCCCCAAGGAGATCGTGGTCACCCACAAGCACCTCAGCGACGGCACCGTCGAAGGGCTGCGCCACAC
Source organism: Acidobacteriota bacterium (assembly GCA_021778785.1). Lineage (GTDB taxonomy): Bacteria > Acidobacteriota > Holophagae > Holophagales > Holophagaceae > Geothrix. The sequence goes on along the minus strand of JAJYBX010000262.1, from coordinate 757 downwards.
CCAGCTGCCGATCTTCAGCCTCCAGCACCACCCCGAGGCCTCGCCCGGCCCCCACGATGCGCACCCGGCGTTCCAGCGGTTCGTCGAGCTGATGGAAAAGAATCAACGATGATCATCCACAGATTCCACAGATGGGCACAGATTCAACTGCCAGGAACCGCGTCGTTCATCTGTGTGAATCTGTGAAATCTGTGGATCAAAAAGGACTTTGAACATGCCGAAGCGTACGGATCTGAAGAGCGTGCTGGTGCTGGGCTCGGGGCCGATCCAGATCGGGCAGGCCTGCGAGTTCGACTACTCGGGGACGCAGGCGTTGAAGGCGCTGCGGGAGGAGGGGATCCGCACGATCCTGCTGAACTCCAACCCGGCGTCGATCATGACGGATCCGGGCCGGGCCGACGCCACCTACCTCGAGCCCCTCACGTTGAGCGTGCTGGAGAAGGTCATCGAGGCTGAGAAGCCCGACGCCATCCTGCCCACGGTGGGCGGCCAGACGGCCCTGAACCTGGCCATGGAGGCCCACGAGAGCGGCCTGCTTGAGCGCACGGGTGTGCACCTGATCGGCGCCCAGCCAGAGGCCATCAACCGCGGCGAGGACCGCCAGCTGTTCAAGGCCCTCATGGACGACCTGGGCCTGGAGACCTGCCGGGGCGGCTTCGCCCACAGCATGGCCGAGGCCCGCGACCTGCTCACCGTCACGGGCTTCCCCGCCATCATCCGCCCCAGTTTCACCCTGGGCGGCAGCGGCGGGGGCATC
>JAJYBX010000261.1 GCA_021778785.1 Acidobacteriota bacterium | reverse complement strand
CAACTTCTCGGAGTCTTCCCCATGTACGAAGTGATCCGCACCTCCGATCCCGCTGTGTTCCAGGCCCTGGAGTTGGAGGTCCAGCGCCAGCGGCACCACCTGGAGCTCATCGCCTCCGAGAACTACGCCTCCCGCGCCGTCATGCAGACCATGGGCTCCCACTTCACGAACAAGTACGCCGAGGGCTATCCGGGCAAGCGCTACTACGGCGGCTGCACCAACGTGGACACGGTGGAGAACCTGGCCCGGGACCGCGCCAAGCAGCTCTTCGGGGCCGAGCATGCCAACGTGCAGCCCCACAGCGGCGCCCAGGCCAACATGGCCGTCTACCTGGCCGCGCTGAAGCCCGGCGACACCGTCATGGGCCTGGACCTGGCCCATGGCGGCCATCTCACCCACGGGCATCCCCTCAACAGCTCCGGCATCCTCTACAAGTTCGTGCCCTACCACGTGCGGAAGGAGGACGAGCGGGTGGACATGGACGAGGTCCGCGCCCTGGCCCGGGAGCACAAGCCCCGCATGATCGTGGTGGGGGCCTCCGCCTACTCCCGCACCTGGAACTTCCCCCTCTTCCGGGAGATCTGCGACGAGGTGGGCGCCCTGCTCATGGTGGACATGGCCCACATCGCGGGGCTGGTGGCCACGGGGCACCACCCCAACCCCGTGCCCCACGCGGATTATGTCACCACGACCACCCACAAGACCCTGCGGGGCCCCCGGGGCGGCATGATCCTCTGCAAGGCCCAGTACGCCAAGGATCTCGACCGCGCCGTCTTCCCGGGCATCCAGGGCGGCCCCCTCATGCACGTCATCGCCGCCAAGGCCGTGGCCTTCCACGAGGCCCAGCAGCCCGAGTTCAAGGCCTACAGCGGCCAGGTCATCCGCAACGCCCACGCCCTGGCGAAGGGCCTGCAGGAGCGCGGCTGGCGCATCATCAGCGGCGGCACCGACAACCACATGTTCCTGGTGGACCTGCGGGACCACGGGCTGTTGGGCCACGAGGCCGAGGACTGCCTGTACCGGGCCGGCATGACCATCAACAAGAACGGCATCCCCTTCGATCCCAACCCGCCCCTCAAGCCCTCGGGCATCCGCCTGGGCAGCCCGGCCCTCACCACGCGGGGCATGAAGGAGGAGGAGATGGACCACATCGCCCGCTTCATCGACGCCACCCTCCGGCACCGGGCCGACGACAGCACCTTCGCCCGGATCCGGCAGGAGGTCTTCCACCTCACGGACCAGTTCCCGATCCCGGAATAGTCCTCCCTCCGGTTCCTCGCTCCGCCTGCCGCCAGGGCGCCCTGCGCTTTGGCGGTATGGTCTTCTGGCGGGGGGAACCATGGTCGAGGCGGATGGGCTGTTCGTGTACGGGCCGCTGCGGGAGGGGGGCTCCCGGCACGCCTGGCTCCAGCGCACCCACCCCGAGGGGATGACCCGGGCCTGGCTGCCGGGGCGGCTCTTCCACCTGCCCGAGGGGTTCCCCGCCCTGGTGCCCGGGCCCGAACCCGCCGCCCCGCCCCCGGGACCGGGATGGGTGGTGGGCGACTTCGTGGGCTACGGCGACGCGGCGGAGCTGGAGGCGGCCCTGGCCGATCTGGACGCCCTCGAGGGCGTGGAGGAGGACCGCTTCAGCCGGGAGATCCTGCCCGTGGTCCTCCTGGGAGGCCACCGCTACCTGGCCTGGGCCCATGTGTTCCATGTGGAACGCCTGCCCCGCCTGGAGCGGCACGCCACCGAGCTGACGGACGGGGACTGGGGCCCCTACCTGTAACGATAAACGGCGCGAAACCGCGCCGTTTATCGCAGGGGGAACCCGAGAAGAAGCTACAGATCCAGCTTCGGCTGCTGACCACTCTCGTCGGGACCGGGGTGGCCCGCTTCGCTCTCGATCAGCTCCTCCTCCTCATCGAGGGCCATGGCAGAGGCGTCGATCTTGGCCAACCCCACGACCCGGTCCTCGGGGCTGGCCAGCTTGAGGAGGCTCACGCCCTGGGCGTTGCGGCCGGTCTTGCGGACCTCGTCGATGAGGAAGCGGATGACCATGCCCTCCTGGCTGATGAGGAGGCAGCCCTCGCCCGGCTTGACCAGCTTGAAGCCCACCACCTGGCCGTTGCGGACGCCGGCGCGGATGTTGATGACGCCCGTGCCGCCCCGGCCCTGGAGCCGGTAGTCCTGGAGGAGGCTGCGCTTGCCGAAGCCCTTCTCGCAGACGGTGAGCAGCATGCCGTGGTCCTCGGTGCTCTCGTCGGGCTCCACGCCCTCCGGCAGGTCCGGCAGGGGGTCCGCCACCTCCATGTCCACGATGTGGTCGCCCTTGGCCAGCTTCATGCCGCGGACGCCCGTGGTGGCGCGGCCCGTGGCGCGGACATCCTCCTCGGGGAAGCGGATGGCCTTGCCCTGGGCCGTGGCCAGGACGATCTGCTGGGTGCCCGTGGAGCGGCGCACGGTCACCAGGGTGTTGCCGTCGTCGATGTTGAGGGCGATGAGGCCGTTGGCCCGGATGTTGGCGTAGGCCGCCAGGCTGGACTTCTTCACCGTGCCGTCGCTGGTGGCGAAGACCAGGTTCTCGCCTTCGGGGAAGTCGCGGAGGGCCATGAGGGTGACCACGTTCTCCCCGTCCTTGAGGGAGATGAGGTTGCGGATGTGCTTGCCCCGGGTGGAGGCGGCGGCCTCGGGCAGATCGTAGACCTTGAGGGCGTACACGATGCCCTTGTCGGTGAAGGCCATGAGGGTGTCGTGGGCCTTGGTCATGAAGAGCTGTTCGACGAAGTCCTCGTCCTTGGTCTTCATGCCCACCTTGCCCTTCCCGCCCCGGCGCTGGCGGCGGTAGGCGGTGAGGTCGGTGCGCTTGATGTAGCCCGCCTTGGACATGGTCACGACCATGGGGTCGTCGGGAACCACGTCCTCCATGCGGATCTCGCCAGAGTAGCCCACGATCTCGGTGCGGCGGTCCTCCCCGAACTGGTCCGCGACCTGCTGCAGCTCCTCCTTGATGACCTTCAGGAGCAGCGTCTCGTCCTCCAGGATGGCGCGCAGGCGCTTGATGAGGGCCTCGATCTCGGCCAGCTCAGCCAGGATTTTGTCCCGCTCCAGGCCCGTGAGGCGCTGGAGGCGCATGTCCAGGATGGCCTGGGCCTGCAGGGCGGAGAGGCAGAGGGTGGGGTCCTTCTTGAGGGCCGCAGCGGTGGCGAAGGCGCCGGCCATGAGGCCGGCCTTGGCCTCCTCGGGGGTCTTGGCGGCGCGGATGAGCTTGATGACGGCATCCAGGTGGTCCAGGGCGATCTTCAGGCCCAGCAGGATGTGGTGGCGCTCCTCGGCCTTCTTAAGCTGGAAGAGGGTCCGCCGGGTGACCACCTCGCGGCGGAAGCCGATGAACTCCTGGAGGATCTCCCGCAGGGTGCAGATGCGGGGCTGGCCGTTCACGATGGCCAGCATGGTGATGGGGAAGCTGTTCTGGAGCTGGGTCTGCTGGTAGAGCTGGTTCAGGACGATGTCGCTGGGCTCGTTCTTCTTCAGCTCCACCACCAGGCGGATGCCCTCGCGGTCGGACTCGTCCCGCAGGTCGCTGATGCCGTCGATCTTCTTGTCCCGCACCAGCTCGGCGATCTTCTCGATGAGGGTGGCCTTGTTCACCTGGTAGGGCAGCTCGGTGAAGACCAGCTGCTCCCGGTCGCCGGCCCGCCGGATCTGCTCCACATGGGACTTGGCCCGGACCACGCACCGGCCGCGGCCGGTGCGGTAGGCCTCCACCACCCCCTCGGTGCCCAGCATGAGGCCGCCGCCGGGGAAGTCCGGCCCCTGGATGTGGGTCATGAGCACGTCCAGCCCGATCTCGGGGTGGTCGATGAGGTCCATGAGGGCGGCGCAGCACTCCCGCAGGTTGTGGGGGGGGATGCTGGTGGCCATGCCCACGGCGATGCCCTGGGCGCCATTGATGAGGAGGTTCGGGAAGCGGGCCGGCAGGAC
>JAJYBX010000260.1 GCA_021778785.1 Acidobacteriota bacterium | reverse complement strand
ACGCCCCCTCTCCGGCCTGCCCACGGAAGACCAGCTGGCCCAGGCCCTGGCGGCCCTCCCTGCCGGTCCCACCCGCTGGGTCGTGGACGATCTCTGGGTCCCCTCGGTGCTCCTCCGGGACCTGCCGGAGCTGCCCCGGGGCGCGGAGGCGCAGGAGGCCTTCTTCCGCTGGCGCTTCGGCCAGACCCTGGCCCTGGAGGCGCCCCACGCCGTCCAGTCCATCCTCGTCGAGCCCGGCACCTGGCTGGCCGCGGGCATCCGGGAGGATCTCCGGGAGACCTGGATCCAGCTGAGCCTGCGCCTGGACCGGAGCATGCGGGCCCTGACCCCGCGGTGGCTGCACCTCTACAATCAGCTGGCTCCGGACCTCGATCTGCCCGGGATGCTGCTCTCGCTCAGTCCCATGGGCGGGGACGGGTACGCGGGCACCCTGGTGGCCTGGGGCCGCACGCTCTGCCTGGTCCGGCAGTGGGCCGAACCCCTCTCCCCCGAGGGCTGGAATGCCGAGCGGATCGCCCCGAGCGCGGCCTTCCTCCAGCGGGAGGCGCGCACGCCCCAGCAGATGCTGGTGTGGGGCGCCCGGACCTGGCCCGAGGGCACGGTTCCCGCGCGCTGCCTGGATGACCGTGCCCCGGCCGGGGAGGTGCGCTGATGGCCGTTCCAGTCCTCGGCCTCAACCTCGCCCCCCACTCGAGCCTCTGGCGCCAGCAGCACAAGGCCCTCGGCTGGACCGCGCTTGCGGTCGGCTCCCTCGTCCTCCTGGGCGCCCTCGGCTTCACCTGGCGGGCCTACTACCAGGCCCGGCGCGCCGGGCGGGACGCCGTGAGCCTCACCGAGGAGGCCCGGCGGGCGGCGCGGCGCGAGAAGGACATCCAGAACACCCTCCAGGACATCGACGCGACCAAGGAGCAGGCCCGGTGGAAACTGGCCGAGCGGATCCTCCAGGAGCGCAGCCTCCCCTGGTCCCGGCTCACCACGGAACTGGAGCGCTGCATGGTGCCTGACATGCGCCTGCGGAGCATCCAGCGGGTGCGCGGCGCGGAACAGCAGGTGGTGATGAAGCTCAAGGGCGAGGCCCGGACGTCGGCCGCCGAGAGCGCCTTCATCGGCGCCCTGCGGAAGGCCCCGGTGTTCGACCAGGTCATCCTCGAGCGGGAGGCTGAGCGGCCCGGCGGGGGCTGGGACTTCGAGCTGACCCTCCCCACGGCGGCCATTCCGCCCCCCTTCCAGCAGTCGGCCCCCGAAACCACTCCGGCCAGGAAGGCCACCCAGCCGCCGCCACCCGGGCCGGTTGCGGCCGCTCCGCGCCCGCTTCCCGCCGCGCCACCCCAGGCGCCGCAGGTCACCCCGGCCCTGAAGCCCGCGCCGGCCCCGGTCCTCCAGGGCGCGCCCGAATCCGTCCGGACCCGCCCCGCGGCCCCCTCCCGGCGCCGGGCGGGACATGCCAGGTCGAACCCGCGCGATGACCGGAGCCCCGAATGAGCGCCTCTCTCCGCGCCAGCCGCATCCGTCTCGCCATCGGCGGTCTGGGGCTGGCCGTCGGTCTCGCCACCACCGTGTTCCTGCTGCCGGACGCCTCCCAGCAGCTCGCCCAGAAGCTCAGCGCCAAGCGGGATGCCGAGCAGGCCCGCAACCGGCAGGCCCAGCAGCTGGCGGATCTCCAGCAGCTGTCCGACCGCATCCGCCGCGGCCGGGAGACCCTCGCCAATCTCGAGGCCCGGCTGCCGAAGGGCACCACGGGCGAGCTCCAGTGGGAGTTGAGCAAAACCTTGCACAAGCTGGCCGACAAGCACGGGCTGCGCCTCCAGAGCGTGAAATACGGGCAGGCCAGCCGGGAGGGAACCAAGGGCTCCGGCCTCGAATCCATCGAGGTGGAGTTCGTCGCCGTGGGCCTCTACGCCAACCACAAGGCCTTCATGCTGGATCTCGAAGGCTCGGGCCTCCCCTTCGCCGTACGGGATGGCCGTCTGGAGGAGAGCCCCGAAGGGGCCCGTCTCGACATCGTCCTCCGGGCGTTCCGCAAGGCCGGCGCCCCGGACCGGGAGGACGAGTCATGAGTCCGACGGCCCGCCCCCTCGACACCAAGGCCATGCTGCAGGAACTCCGCAGCAATCGTAAGACCCAGGCGGCCCTCGTGGCCTTCGTGCTGGTCATGGCCTACATCCTGTGGCCCGAGGCGCCCCGTTCCCGCCGGAACGGGCCGGACCGCGCCACCGGGAGCATGGATCCCCGCCAGCTCCAGGGCCTGCGCAAGCTCCCGGACCTCGCCAGCCTGGACAAGGCGGGCGAACTCCCCCGTGACGCAAAGGTCCAGCGCGACCTGTTCCTCTTCGAGGCGCCGCCGCCCCCGCCAGCGTCGAAGGTGAAGGCGCCCCCTCCCCCGCCGCCGCCCACGCCGGAGCAGCTGGCCGCCCAGAAGCTGGCCCAGGAGAAGGCCGCCGAGTACGCCGGGCGTCCCCAGGATCTCCGCTACCTGGGCTTCTTCAAGGGCAGCCCGGCCGGGACCGTGGGCGCCTTCATGAAGGGCGAGGAGCCGGTCACCCTCGTCCAGGGGACAGTGCTCCGCGATCGCTGGAAGCTGGTCTCCGTGCTCGACACGAAGGCGGAATTCCAGAACACCAAGTACCCGGACCTGCGGATGGTGCTCGAGGCGCGCGAAGCCTCCGGCGGCCCCGTCACCAACCAGTTCTGAACCGAAGGATGATCCCGATGCAGACCCCCTCCTTCGCCTCCTCCCGCCGCTTCCTGCTCGTCACGGCCATGCTGGCCCTCGGCCTGGGCTGCGCCCTCCACAAGGCCAACCAGGCCTACGACGATGGCCGCTACGATGACGCCGTCGTGGCCTACCGGCATGTGCTCCAATCCGATCCCTCGAACGTGAAGGCGCGCATCGGCATCCGCCGGGCCTCCACCCAGGCCGCCGAGGCCCACCTGGCCCTGGCCCGCGAGGCCGAGCACCGCGGCCTGGACGGCAAGGTGGAATCCGAGGTGAGGAAAGCCCTGGTACTGGATCCGGACAACCAGATCGCCCAGGACTGGCTTATCCGCATCCGGGACAAGGCCGCCAAGGCGAAGGAGGAGGCGGACGCCGTGGACAACCTCGAGCTGATGAAGGCGAGGGCCGATGCCGAGAACCCCCTGCAGCTGAACCCCCGCAGCCTCGAGGGCATCGACCTGAACTTCAGCCGGCGCACCAGCCTCCGCGAGATCTTCGGGACCCTGAGCCGGGCCACCGGGGTGAACATCATCCTGCACAGCTCCTTCCAGGATGCGAGCGTGTCCATCGACCTCCGGGGCCTGCCCTTCCAGAAGGTCCTGGACACCCTGATGCTGCAGAACGACCTCTTCTACAAGGTGATCGACCGGAACACCATCATGGTCTTCAAGGCCACGCCCCAGAACCGGGAAGCCTACGAGAACCAGATCCTGAAGACCTACTACCTGTCGAACGCAGAGCCCGATCCCATCCGCTCCATCCTCACCACCCTCAACCCGCAGCTCCGCGTGTTCACCGACAAGCGCATCAACGCCATCATCGTGAAGGCCAAGCCCAACGAACTGGCCATCGTGGACCAGGTGATCCGAAGCCTCGACAAGCCCAAGGCCGAGGTCATGGTCTACCTCGAGCTGATGGAGGTGACGGAGAACAGCCTGGAACAGGTGGGCCTGCTGCCGGTCATCAACGCCACGGACACCACCGGCGTGTACCGCATCGGCGCCACCACCGTGAACAACACCACGGGCATGAACACCAACTCCGGCCTGACGAACATCAAGCGGGCCGACATCCGCGTGCTGTTCCCGAACCTGGCCCTCGATGCGCTGAAGAGCAGCGGCGACGCCCGCCTGGTGGCCAGCCCCAACATCCGCGTGCTCTCCGGCGAGTCGGGCGAGATCAACATCGGCGAGAAGATCTCCACCACCCAGAGCCAGCTCTCCCTGCCCACCACCGGCACCACAGCCAGCACGG
>JAJYBX010000259.1 GCA_021778785.1 Acidobacteriota bacterium | reverse complement strand
GGCCGTGCACGTGCCCCTCAGCCCCATGGCCCAGATCGAGGCCAAGGTGCTGATGATGTCCACCCAGAACATCCTCAACCCCGCCAACGGCCGTCCGAACGTGGTGCCCAGCCAGGACATCGTGCTTGGCGGGTACTACCTCACCAAGAAGCGCCTCGGCCGCAAGGGCGAGGGCATGGTCTTCGCCAGCGTCAACGATGTGGTGGCGGCCCACGGGGCCGGCGTGGTCGATACGCACGCCATCATCCAGATCCGCTACACCGGCGAATGGGTGGACACCGAGGCCTGGCACCTGAAGGATCCCAAGAAGAACTCCGAGCAGGAGGTCTTCGAGTGCCCCGCCGAGACCGTCCACAGCGAGCTGAAGACCACCACCGTGGGCCGCGTGCTCTTCAACCGCGCGCTGCCTGACGAGGTGCCCTTCGTCAACGGCCTGCTGAAGAAGGAGGGCCTGCTCTCCCTCGTGAACCGCGCCTACAAGCTGAACGGCCCCGAGGTCACCATCCGCATGCTGGACGCCATGAAGGACACCGGCTTCCAGTGGGCCATGCGCGCCGGCGTGAGCGTGGGCATCGACGATCTGGTCGTGCCCGACACCAAGGGCAAGCTGCTCAAGATCGCCAGCGACGAGGTCCGCGCCATCGAGAAGGAGGCCTACGAGGGCCGCCTGGATTCCTCCACCCGCTACAACCGCATCCTGGAAGTCTGGTCCAAGACCAGCGACCAGGTGGCCAGCGACATGATGAAGGAGCTGGAGAAGCGGAACGAGAACGACAAGTTCCTGAACTCCATCTACATCCTGGCCGACTCCGGCGCCCGCGGTTCCAAGACGCAGATCCGCCAGGTGGCCGGCATGCGCGGCCTCATGGCCAAGCCCAGCGGCGACATCATCGAGACGCCCATCACCGCGAACTTCAAGGAGGGCCTCTCCGTCCTGCAGTACTTCATCTCGACCCACGGCGCCCGCAAGGGCCTCGCGGACACCGCGCTGAAGACGGCCGACTCCGGCTACCTCACCCGCAAGCTGGTGGACGTGGCCCAGGACGTCATCGTCAACGAGGACGACTGCGAGACCATCAGCGGCATCGAGGTCGAGGCCATCGTCAACAGCGACGGCACCATCCGGGCCCGCCTCCGCGACCGCATCATGGGCCGCGTGGTCCTCGAGGACGTCGTGGATCCGTACTCCCACGAGGTCATCGCCGCCTCCGGCACCCTCATCGGCGAGGAGCTGGCCTTCAAGATCGAGACCAGCGGCATCGCCAAGGTCAAGATCCGCTCGGCCCTCACCTGCGAGGCCCGGCGCGGCATCTGCGCCAAGTGCTACGGCCTGAACCTCAGCACCGGCCGCCTGGTGGATCTCGGCGAGGCCGTGGGCGTCATCGCCGCCCAGTCCATCGGCGAGCCCGGCACGCAGCTCACCATGCGGACCTTCCACGTGGGCGGCGCCGCGAGCCGCACCTCCGAGAAGAGCACCCACGAGGCCCAGATCGCCGGCGTCGTGAAGTACGAGGGCCTGAAGGACAAGACCGTCGTCAACCGCAAGGGCGAGACCGTGGCCCTCACCCGCAACGGCTACCTCCTGGTGACCGACGCGGACGGCAACGAGCGCGAGCGCTACAAGATCACCTCCGGCGCCATCCTGCGCGTGAAGGACAAGGAGAAGGTGGAGCCCCGCACGGTCCTGGCCGAGTGGGATCCGTACAACGACGTGGTGCTCACCGAGGTGGGCGGCGTGGCCGACTTCAAGGAGTTCGAGCTCAACGTCTCCTACCAGGAGGAGAAGGATCCGATCTCCGGCAACTTCCGCAAGAAGGTGATCGATCCCACCGACGACAAGATCCACCCCCACATCAACATCAAGGGGGACAACCACAAGGTCCTCAAGCGCTACAACATCCCCACCGGCGCCTACATCGAGGTGGAGGAGGGCCAGGACCTGCTGCCCGGCGACGTGGTCGCCAAGACCCCGCGCCAGCAGGCCAAGACCTCCGACATCACGGGCGGCCTGCCGCGCGTCACGGAGCTCTTCGAGGGCCGCAAGCCCAAGGATCCCGCCATCATCAGCGAGGTCACCGGCATCGTGAAGTACGGCAACCGCGTCCGCGGCAACCAGAAGGTCACCGTGGAGTCCGAGACCGGGGAGAAGGGCGAGTACCTGATCCCCCGGGGCAAGCACATCCAGGTGCAGGACGGCGATGAGATCCGCGCCGGCGAGAAGCTCACCGAAGGCGCCGTCAGCCCCCACGACCTCCTCAAGGTCCAGGGCGACCGGGCCCTCCAGGCCTTCCTCGTCAACGAGGTCCAGGAGGTCTACCGGGCCCAGGGCGTGACGATCAACGACAAGCACATCGAGGTGATCATCCGCCAGATGATGCGCTGGGTCCTCGTCACCGATGTGGGCGACACCCCGATGATCGTCGAGGAGAAGGTGGACAAGCACCGCTTCAAGGAGATCAACGAGCAGGCCCTCAAGGACGGCGGCACCCCCGCCACCTGCGAGCCCCTGCTGCTCGGCATCACCAAAGCCGCGCTCACCTCCGAGAGCTTCATCTCCGCCGCCAGCTTCCAGGAGACCACCCGCGTCCGCACCGAGGCCGCGCTGGAGGGCCGCGTGGACTACCTCCGCGGCCTGAAGGAGAACGTCATCCTGGGCCGGCTCATCCCCGCCGGCACCGGCATGGCCCACTACCGCAACCTGGAGATCGAGGAGGGCGAGTACCCCGAGCCCACCCTCAACGAGTTCCAGACCGGCGAGGACTTCGACGACGAGTACGCCCGCATGGCCCAGCACGTCGAGGAACTCCAGGGCATGAGCGAAGTCGACGGCGAGGATATCTAGCTTTTTTCCTTGCAGCACACTGGAAGGGCGGGAGCAATCCCGCCCTTTTTGTGCCATTGGTTACACCATGGAGACTGCGAATCCTGTCCAGGATCTGGTAGCCTAGTCGCTTATGTCCGACACCCGCGAAGCCCCGCCAGCCCTGGATCTGAAGGCCAGCCTGAAGCGGCCCCTGAAGGTGGCCCTGGCCGTCGGTGTGGCGACCGCCCTGATCACCCTCTTCATGCCGAACTACTACCGGTCCGAGGCCCGGCTGCTCCCCGTGGATGCCAAGGGGGGCGGCGGCCTCGGCAACCTGGCGGCTGCCGCTGCGGCCTTCGGGGTCAACGTGCCCAGCGGAGAGGGCAGCGACGCCAATTTCGTGGATGTGGTGAACAGCCGCTGGCTGCGGGAGCAGCTGGTCCAGATGGAATTCCAGTATCACCTCCGGACTTGGCGGTTCGGCTCGGAACAGGCGCGCAAGGGCACCTTGTACGACTACCTGGGTGCCACGAACATGGACCGGGCGGTTCAGGCCCTGGGCACCGTGTTGTCGGCTTCCCGCGACCTCAAGTCCAAGATCATCACCATCAGCGCGGAAACCAAATCCCCCGAGCTGTCCCAGCAGATCGTTCAGCGGGCCCAGCAGCTCCTGGATAACTTCAACCTCCAGAAGACCCACACCCGGGGGGGCGAGAAGGCCGCCTTCGCCGAGGCGCGCCTCCAGGAGGCCCGGCATCGCCAGGACGAGGCCGAAACCACCCTCCGCCGGTTCCTCGAGGCCAACCGCAACTACCAGACCAGTGCCGATCCCGGCGTCCGCCTCCAGGGCAACCGCCTCGAGAACGAGTTCCGCCTCCGCCAGCAGCTCGTCACCACCCTCGCCCTCAACCGCGAGCAGGCCCTGCTCGAAGAGAAGAACGACATCCCCATCCTGAACGTGCTGGATCCCGGCAACCTGCCCATCGACAAGAGCAAGCCCGCACGATCCGTCATCGTGGTCCTGGCCACCCTGCTGGCGGGCATGGGGATGTGGGGCTGGGAGAACCGGGACTGGATCCGGGAACGGCTGCTGGCGGATGACGAAGAACCCTCAACCCCCCACGAAGGAGTAAACCAGTGAAAGGTGTTGTCTTAGCTGGGGGCACGGGCTCCCGTCTCTTCCCCCTGACCAAGGTCACCAACAAGCACC
>JAJYBX010000258.1 GCA_021778785.1 Acidobacteriota bacterium | reverse complement strand
GTGGAACCCGATCTCAGCCTTCCGGGCCACCCGGAGACCTTCGTCGTGGGCGACCTGGCCGCCTTCCTGGACGGGCCCGATGGCCCGCTTCCCGGTGTCGCACCCGTGGCCATCCAGCAGGGGGCCTGCGCCGCGGCCAACATCCAGGCGACCCTGGAAAACCGCCCGCGGCAGGCCTTCCATTACCTGGACAAGGGCAGCATGGCGACCCTCGGCCGGGGGAAGGCCGTGGCCCACGTCGGCGGCCTGAGCCTCACCGGCTATCCCGCCTGGCTGGCCTGGCTGTTCATCCACCTGATGCTGCTCGTGGATTTCCGGAGCCGCGTGTTCGTCTTCTTTGAATGGCTCTGGGCCTACCTGACGACCCAGCCCCGGGCCCGACTCATCGTAGGGGGTCAGGGAAGGGCGCCGCAGGTGGATCCCGGCGCGCAGGGGCCTACAACGCACTCCTGATCTCGTCCTCGGTGAGGATCCGCGCACTCTGCTTGGCGAGCTTGAGGATGCGGTCCACGCGCTCGGGGATGGCGTCGTAGCCGTTCAGTTCGAGCCAGTAGATGACGTTGCTGTGGCCGGCCATGGGGCCGATCTCGATCTCCTGGCGGCGGCTGACGAGGGCGGCGGGCACGCCGGAATAGACGGCGTCGGCCAGTTCCACGTCCCCCCGGTGGAGCGCCTTCACGATGGCGGCGGCGTGGACGCCGGTGCCGGTGCGGAAGGCATCCCGGCCCAGGACGGGATAGTTGGCCGGGATCTCCACGCCGCAGAGTTCGGCCACGCGCTCGGCCAGGGCCGGCAGGTCGGAGAGGTCACCCTTGGGGTAGCCCATGAGGTGCAGGTTGATCATGAGCTGGTCCAGGGCCACGTTGCCGCAGCGCTCGCCGATGCCCAGGAGGGTGCCGTGGAGGCGGTCCACGCCGGCCTCGAAGGCGGCGATGGCATTCGCCACGCCCAGGCCCCGGTCGTTGTGGCCGTGCCAGTCGAGGCGCACGGTCCGCCCCTGGATGACCTCGTCCTGGATGAACCGGACCAGCCGCCGCACGCCGTCGGGCGTGGCATGACCGCAGGTGTCGGAGAGGCAGATGGACTGGGCGCCCTCGTCCAGGGCCGCCTGGTAGATGGCCTTGAGCACCTCGGGCCGGGCGCGGGTGCTGTCCTCGGTCACCATCATCACCGGCACCTGGTGGCGCCGACAGAAGGCCACGGCGCGCCGGGCGGTGGTGACGAGGAAGCCCAGGTCCCAGCCCTCCACGTCCATGCGGACGGGGCTGGAACCCAGGAAGGCGCCGGCTTCGAGGGGGAGGCCCACCCGCTGCTGGATTTCGGCCACCTGGGCCAGGTCCGCCTCCAGGGTCCGGACGGCGGCGTTGGGGGAGATGGGCAGGCGGTGGTCGCGGATCTCCACCATGAGGGCCTTCACGGCGGCCAGGGGCTTGGGCCCGGCACCCGGCATGCCCAGGTCCACCGCATCCACGCCCATGCGGGCCAGGCGGTGGACCAGGTCCCGCTTGGCGGGAATGTCGGGATCCCTCACGGACGGGCTCTGCAGGCCGTCCCGCAGGGTCTCGTCGTTGAGCTGCGGCACCCTCGAGCCCCCGGGGCCAGGGCCGTTCCAGTCGTTGATGAGGTCTTCCAGGGTCATGGGGACCTTCAGGCTACGGTGACTTCGACCCGGCGGTCCAGGAGCGCCCCCAGCAGGGCGCCCTTCTCCCGGAGGGCCTCGATCTCGGGTTCCACGTCCCCTGCGGCATCGAGGCGGACCTTCAGGATCCCGTCATCCACGCTCGCGGTGAGGCTGTGGACCGCCTGGCGGCGGCGGCGGTCCAGGGCGTCCGCGGCCCGCAGGATGGCGGCGAGCTTGCGGACCACTTCCCGGTGCCAGGGCGCCAGGGACCGGAAGGCCTCGTGCTTGGCGGGATCCGGAGCCTTGCCCCGGTGGTAGCGCACGACCTGGGAGATCAGGTCCACCTCCTCGGGCCAGAAGCCGGGCAGGGCGGCGTTCCGCACCAGGTATTCGCTGTGCTTGTGGTGGCCCTTCTCCGAGATGGAGAAGCCGATGTCATGGAGCCGCGCGGCGAAGGCGAGCCAATGCCGTTCCGTGTCCCCCAGCTCGAAGTGGGGCTGGAGGGCCAGGAAGAGCTGATCGGCCAGGCGCATGACCTGCCGGCTGTGGCCCGGATCGGGATCCAGACGGGCGGCCAGGTGCTCGATGGAGGCCTTCCGCCGGTCGGCCAGGGGCGGGATGGCCGCCCCGCCGTGCTTCAGGGCCTCCCAGACCATGCCCTCCCGCAGGCCCACGGGCAGGTGGCGGAACCGTTGGGCCCCCAGCCATTCCAGGAGCGACAGGGCCCAGATGGCCCCCACATGGAGCACCTCGGCGCGCTTGGGATCCACCCCGAGGCGGTCGGTGCGCCCCTGGACATCGGTCCGCCACAGCCGCAGGGCGAAGGACCGGAGCTGGGCCTCGTCGCAGAGGTAGCCCCCGCCGGCCCCCCGGGCCAGGTCCTCCAGGGTGCCGGAGGTGCCCAGGGCCAGGGCCGTCTCGGGAAGGTCCTCCGGCAGTCCTTTCCGGGCCTTCTTCAGGATCTTCCGGATGAACCTCCGGAGCCGTTTGAGGTCGTGGGCGGTCGGAGGGTCCGACGTCGCGGCGGCGTCCGCCAGGCGCTGGAGTCCCCAGGGCAGGGAGATGCTCGCCTCCACGCGCCCGCCCCGCACCCAGGTGAGTTCGGTGCTGCCACCGCCGATGTCCACCAGGGCCACGGGCTCCTGGGGGAAGGGGATCGCGTGGGACACGGCCTGGTGGATGAGGCGGGCCTCCTCCTCGCCGGAGATCACCTGGATGGGGATGCCCAGCTGCTCGGCCTGCAGCACGAAGGCCTGGGCGTTCTTCGCATCGCGCAGCGCGGCGGTGCCGCAGGCCATCACCGTCTCGCACCCGAAGCCCTGGATGACCTTCGCCATCTGGGCGAGGGCCTCCAGACCCGCCTGGAAGGCCTCGGGACCGATCTCGCCGGATTTCGCCTCGCCGCGGGCCAGGCGCACCATCGCCTTCTCCCTGGCCAGCACCCGCTGGCCGCCCATGGGATCCGCCTCGACCACCACCATGTGGATGGAATTGGACCCGACATCCACCGCCGCGATGCGCATGCCCCGATTGTGGCGGCAGCTGTCCCTTCGGTCAGCGGAATATTCACGGCGCCTGCCTTGTGGGGCAGGCGGCCGGCGTGGTGGAATGAAGATTCATCCATCTTCAAAAGGCAGGGAGGCAGCCATGTCCCATCGCTGGTGTTTCGGATTGGCCCTTGGCGCGGTCCTGGCGGCCGGCCAGCCCGTGCCCGCGGATACTCGCCAGGCCTGGGTGCTGGCGCTGGACGCCACGGGCGGCGTGGTGAACGACCTCAAGCCCGGGGAATTCCAGGTGAAGGCCGGGGGGAAGGTCCGCCCCGTGGCGGCCGTGAAGACGCCGGCGGACACCGCGAATGCCGCCCAGTCTTGGGTGCTGGTGTTCGAGCCGATCCGGGATGTGACGCACCGGTCCATCGCCTTCACGGCCGCGGCCGACTTCCTCACCAAGGTCCCCCAGGGCGACCGGGTGTTCATCGTGGCCCGCGGCAAGGATTCCCTGGAATCGCTCATGCCCGGATTCTCCATCCGGCGCAGCCTCTGGGCCGAAACCCTCGCCAAGGTTCCGGGGCTGCTGCCCGAGACCCTGACGGGGTCCCCGAAGGAGACGCTCCAGGGGGCGGGATTCCAGGCCACCTTCTCGGACACAGCCGATGATGCCCAGGGGCAGGATGCCCTGCTGGCCCTGCTGGCCCGCTACCGCTCCGGTGCCCCCGGGTGGGCCGGGGGGACGAACGAACAGCGCGGGGTGAGCGTCCTCGGCCGCCTGAATTTCAACGATCCCATGTTCGTCCGGCAGCAGATCGCCAGCATCCGGAGGGATGCCAGCGCCCTGGAGTCGCTCTTCGCGCTGCTGGGACCGGTGGAGGGGCAGAAGCACGTCATCGTCTTCTCAC
>JAJYBX010000004.1 GCA_021778785.1 Acidobacteriota bacterium | reverse complement strand
GGCCATCACGGCGGCCTGGACCCCCCAGACCGGCCAGTTGAAGGGCGTCGAGCACCGCATCAACATCATCGACACCCCCGGCCACGTGGACTTCACGGCCGAGGTGGAGCGCAGCCTGCGCGTGCTGGACGGCGCCTGCGCCGTGTTCTGCGCGGTGGGCGGCGTCGAGCCCCAGTCCGAGACCGTGTGGCGCCAGGCCGACAAGTACGGCGTGCCGCGCATGGCCTTCGTCAACAAGATGGATCGCCCCGGCGCCGACTTCTTCCGCGTCGTCGAGATGATGAAGACCCGGCTCAAGGCGCGGCCCATGCCCATCCAGGTGCCCATCGGCGCCGAGGAGAACTTCAAGGGCGTGGTCGATCTCGTCCTGATGAAGGCCCTGACGTTCGACGAGGGCGACAAGGGCTTCAAGGTCATCTATGGCGAGATCCCGGCCGACCTGCAGGAGACCGCCCGCGAGTGGCGCGAGAAGATGGTCGAGATGGTGGCCGAGACGGACGAGGCCCTGATGGACAAGTACCTCGGCGGCGAGGAGCTGACCGAGGAGGAAGTCCGCAGCGGCATCCGCAAGGGCTGCATCAGCCTCACCTTCACGCCGATGATGTGCGGCTCCGCCTTCAAGAACAAGGGCGTCCAGCCCATGCTCGACGCGGTCGTGAGCTACATGCCTTCGCCCCTCGACATCCCTGCCATCAAGGGCATGGACGGCGACGGCAACGAGGTGGAGCGCAAGGCCGCCGATTCCGAGCCCTTCAGCGCCCTCATCTTCAAGATCATGGCGGATCCCTTCGTGGGCTCCCTGGCGTTCCTCCGCGTCTACTCCGGCGTGCTGGCTGCGGGCTCGGGCGTCTACAACGCCGCCAAGGGCCGCCGTGAGCGCATCGGGCGCCTGCTGCAGATGCACGCCAACAAGCGCGAGGACATCGAAGAGGTCCGCACGGGCGACATCGGCGCCGCGGTGGGTCTGAAGGACGTCCTCACGGGCCAGACCATCTGCGACGAGGACCACCCGGTGATCCTCGAGAGCATGGACTTCCCGGATCCCGTCATCCAGGTGGCCATCGAGCCCAAGACCAAGGCCGACCAGGAGAAGATGGGCGTGGCCCTCAGCCGCCTGGCCCAGGAGGATCCCACCTTCAAGGTGAAGACGGACCCCGAGACCAACCAGACCATCATCGCCGGCATGGGCGAGCTGCACCTCGAGATCATCGTCGACCGCATGATGCGCGAGTTCAAGGTCGAGGCCAACGTGGGCAAGCCCATGGTGGCCTACCGCGAAACCATCCGGAAGCGGGTGGAGTCCGAGGGCAAGTTCGTGCGCCAGTCCGGCGGCCGCGGCCAGTACGGCCACGTCAAGCTCATCATCGAGCCCAACGAGTCCGGCAAGGGCTACGAGTTCATCAACGACATCAAGGGCGGCGTGGTCCCCAAGGAATACATCAAGCCCACCGACCAGGGCATCCAGGAGGCCATGCAGTCCGGCGTCCTCGCGGGCTACCCCTGCGTCGACATCAAGGTCACCATCTTCGACGGCAGCTACCACGACGTGGACTCCAACGAAATGGCCTTCAAGATCGCCGGTTCCATGGGCTTCAAGGCCGGCTGCGAGAAGGCCTCCCCGGTGATCCTCGAGCCGATCATGGCCGTCGAGGTCGTGGTCCCCGAGGACTACATGGGCGACGTCATCGGCAACCTGAACAGCCGCCGCGGACGCATCGAGAACATGGAGGACCGGGCCGGCTCCAAGGTGGTCACCGCCAAGGTGCCCCTGGCCGAGATGTTCGCCTATTCCACCACCCTCCGCGGCATGACCCAGGGCCGTGGCAATTACACCATGCAGTTCTCGCACTACGAGGAAGCCCCCAAGAACGTGGCCGAGGAGATCGTGGCCAAGGTCAAGGGCGCCAAGTAGCGTAGCGGGGGTTCCGCGCTTCGCTCCGCTGCGCGCACACCCCCGCACCCCCGCCGCTCGGTCCGGCGAAGCCGGCCCTCACGGCCCCCAATGCCAGTATTACCAGCCATTCCTTGCTTTACCTGCAGTTCCAGCCCCTCTCGGGGTGAGGCCGTCCTTCGAACCCTCGGGTTGCCGGGCCTCCTGATCCACCGCTTCCCCCTCCGGGGGGTCGTGCGTTCTCTCAAATAGCCGTTGCGATTCCAGCGGCTTTTGTTATGCTGATCAGCCCTGTCCCCGTTTCCGGGACAGATCCACATGGGCGGTCAGCGCCCCACGTCTATGGACGGTCTCCGTCCCAATGGAGTGAGCATGAAAGACAACATCCGCATCCGTTTGCGTGCCTTCGACCACCGTCTGCTCGACCAGAGCACCCGCGAGATCGTGGACACCGCCAAGCGCACGGGCGCTTCCGTGGCCGGGCCCATCCCCCTGCCGACCCGGACGAACAAGTACACCGTGAACCGCTCCCCCCACGTGGACAAGAAGAGCCGGGACCAGTTCGAGATCCGCACCCACAAGCGGCTGCTGGACATCCTGAACCCGACCCAGAACACCGTGGACACCCTGATGCGCCTCGACCTGCCCGCCGGCGTCGACGTGGAGATCAAGGTCTTCAGTCGCCAGGGCAACCGGTAGGGGAGGGAGAGACATGTCCAAAGGAATCATCGGCAAGAAGCTGGGGATGACCCAGATCTTCAATGAACAGGGACAGATCGTTCCCGTGACCGTCATCCAGGCCGGCCCCTGCGTGGTCGTGCAGCGCAAGACCTCCGCCAAGGACGGCTACGAGGCCGTGCAGATCGGCTTCGTGGACCCCAACGGCGGCAAGCGCGCCTCCAAGGCCGAGAAGGGCCACTGCGAGAAGCTCGGCGTGGCCCCGGTCCGCGTCCTGCGCGAGATCAAGGTGGATGCCGCGGACGCCTCCAAGCCCGGCGACAGCGTGCTCGCCAGCGCCTTCGAGGTCAAGACCAAGGTGAACGTCACCGGCATCAGCAAGGGCAAGGGTTTCGCCGGCGTCATCAAGCGGCACCACTTCGCCGGCGGCCGGGCGACCCACGGCTCCATGTTCCATCGCGCCCCGGGCTCCATCGGCCAGTCGAGCTATCCCAGCCGCGTCTTCCCCGGCATGCGGATGGCCGGCCATCTGGGCGACGCCCAGGTGACGGTCCGCAACCTGGAGATCGCCAAGGTGGATGCCGAGAACAACCTGCTGCTCATCAAGGGCGCCGTCCCCGGCCCCAAGGGTGGGTACATCGTCATCAAGCAGGAGGCCTAGGATGGCAGCGTTCCAGCACCCCGTCGTCAACCTCGACAACAAGCAGGTGGGCACCGTCGATCTGCTGCCCGAGGTGTTCAAGCTCGAAGAGCTGAACCAGCACCTGATCTGGGAGGCGGTCCGCCACTTCCTGGCCAAGCGGCGCTCCGGCACCGCCAAGACCAAGGACAAGTGGGAAGTCAGCGGTTCCGGCAAGAAGCTCTGGAAGCAGAAGGGCACCGGCCGGGCCCGTGTGGGTTCGATCCGCAGCCCGCTGTGGAAGGGCGGTGGCACCACCCACGGTCCGCACCCCCGCTCCTATGACTACGCCTTCCCCAAGAAGGCCCGCCGCGCGGCCCTCCGCAACGCGCTTTCCGCCAAGCTGGCCAGCGGCCAGATCATGGTGGTCGAGAACTGGGATGTGGCCTCGCACAAGACCAAGGCCCTTGTCCAGACCCTCGGGAAGCTCGGCGTCACCGGTTCCGCCCTGCTGGTGGGGACCGAGGCCAGCGAGAAGCTCGCCATGGCCGCCGGCAACAACCCACGGCTGCAGACCGTCGAGAGCCTGGGCGTGAACGTCTACGAGCTCCTCAAGTACGACCAGGTGATCTTCTCCAAGGAAGCCGTCCTGGCCCTCCAGGAGGTGGTGAAGCCATGACCAAGATCTTCGAAGTGATCCGCAAGCCCCTCCTCACGGAGAAGGGCCAGCTCCTCCGGGAGAAGAACATCCAGGTGTTCGAGGTGGCCACCTGGGCCACCAAGCACCAGATCAAGGAGGCCGTGGAGCTGCTGCTCCAGTCCAAGGTGAAGAGCATCCGCACCGTGCGGATCCCCAGCCGGACCAAGCGCCTCGGCCGCTTCGTGGGGACCTCCGGCCCCCGCAAGAAGGCCTATGTCGAACTCGCCGAGGGCTCGGCCGCCGAATAGGCGCCGGCCCCAGGCCCACTCCGGCGGACGGAAAAGCTTTGCCCACTATCGCCCGCCCCTTTCAACCCTGAGGCAAGAGGACAACGATGAGCATCAAACAGCTCAAGCCCACGACCCCCGGTCAGCGCGGCATGTCCAAGTCCGGCTTCGAGGAAATCACCGCGGACAAGCCCGAACGTTCGCTGATTGCCAAGAGGAACCGCACTGGAGGCCGCTCCAACACCGGCCGCATCACCACCCGCCACATCGGCGGTGGCCACAAGCGCCAGTACCGCGTCATCGACTTCAAGCGGAACAAGCTCGAGGTGCCCGCCAAGGTGGCCACCATCGAGTACGACCCCAACCGCACCGCCCGCATCGCCCTGCTGGTCTACGCGGACGGCGAGAAGCGCTACATCCTGGCCCCCGATGGCCTGGAAGTGGGCCGCACCGTGGTGGCCGGCAAGAGCGCCGACATCCTGGTGGGGAACGCGCTGCCCCTGCGGAACATCCCCGTGGGCAACATCCTGCACAACATCGAGATGAAGCCCGGCAAGGGCGGCCAGATCGCCCGCGCCGCCGGCACGTTCGCCCAGCTCGTGGCCAAGGACGAGGACTACGCCCAGCTCCGCATGCCCTCCGGCGAGATCCGCAAGATCCACCTGGACTGCTACGCGACCATCGGGACCGTCGGCAACCTCCAGCATGAGAATGTGCAGATCGGCAAGGCCGGCCGCACCCGCTGGATGGGCGTGCGTCCCACGGTCCGCGGCGTGGTCATGAACCCCGTCGACCATCCGCACGGCGGCGGCGAAGGCCGCACCTCCGGCGGACGCCACCCCGTGACCCCCTGGGGTCAGCCCACCCGCGGCTACAAGACCCGCGGCAACCGGCGCACGGACAAGTTCATCGTCAAGCGGATCAACTAGGAGGCCCGACAATGGCACGTTCCCTGAAAAAAGGCCCGTTCATTGACGCCCACCTCCAGAAGAAGGTGGAGACTGCGCAGGCCGCCAACGACAAGCGGGTCATCAAGACCTGGTCGCGGCGTTCCACCGTGGTTCCGCAGATGATCGGACTGACCCTGGCCGTCCACAACGGCAACAAGTTCATTCCTGTGTATGTCACCGAGAACATGATCGGCCACAAGCTGGGCGAATTCGCCCTGACCCGCACCTTCAAGGGTCATGCCGGCAAGGCCGACACCAAGGCGAAGGGGAAATAGCGATGGCTGAGATCGTTTCCAGCGCCACCGTTCGCCACCTGCGCGGATCGGCCCAGAAGGCCCGCCTCGTGGTGGACCTCATCCGGGGCAAGCAGGTCGGGGAGGCCCAGTGGGTCCTCGCCCAGGCCAAGAAGTACGCCGCCGATCCCATCCGCAAGCTCCTGGATTCCGCCGTGGCCAACGCCATCGACAAGAACCCGTCCGTGAACCCGGACGATCTGATGGTCCGGACTGCGTTCGTGGACGAGGGCTTCCGCATGAAGCGCGTCCGCCCCGCTCCCATGGGCCGGGCCTACCGCGTCCAGAAGCGCACCTGCCACGTCACCATCCAGCTGGCCACGGCCGGCGGGGAGGAGTAGCCATGGGCCAGAAAGTCCATCCGTACGGATTCCGCCTCGTCCACCAGAAGAACTGGCACAGCAAGTGGTTCTCCAAGCGCGAGTATTCCACGCTCCTCCATGAGGACCTCAAGCTGCGCCGCGAACTGAAGAAGCAGCTGCACGGCCTGAACGCGATGATCTCCAAGATCGACATCGAGCGCGCCGCCGACAAGGTGACCGTGCGCATCTTCACCGCCCGGCCCGGCATCGTGATCGGCCGCAAGGGCGCCGAGATCGACAAGCTCCGCGAGGACCTCCAGAAGCGCCTGAACCGTCCCGTCTCCGTGGACATCCAGGAGATCAAGAAGCCCGAGGTCGACGCGCAGCTCGTGGCCGAGGGCGTCGCCCAGCAGCTCGAGCGCCGCATCGCCTTCCGCCGCGCCATGCGCAAGGCCGAGGAGGCCGCCATCCGCTTCGGCGCCAAGGGCTTCAAGATCAAGGTCTCCGGCCGCCTGAACGGCGCCGAGATCGCCCGGACCGAGGACTACCTCTCCGGCCAGATGCCCCTGCAGACCATCCGGGCGGGCGTGGACTACGGATTCGCCGAGGCCCGCACCACCTACGGAATCATCGGCATCAAGGTGTGGGTGAACCTGGGCGACCAGGTCGTCGAGACCGTGAAGCGTTGAGGTGAACCCATGTTGATGCCCAAGAAAGTCAAGAACCGCAAAACCCAGAAGGGCCGCACCCGCGGCATCGCCACCCGTGGCAACGATCTCGCCTTCGGCGATTTCGGCCTCAAGGCGATGGAGCACTGCTGGCTCACCAACCGCGAGATCGAGGCCGCCCGTATCGCCATGACTCGCCACATCAAGCGCGGCGGCAAGATCTGGATCCGCATCTTCCCGGACCGTCCCACCACCTCCAAGCCGGCCGAGACCCGCATGGGCTCCGGCAAGGGTGCTCCCGACGGCTGGGTGGCGGTGATCCGCCCCGGCCGCATCCTCTTCGAGATGGAGGGGGTGACCGAGGAAACCGCACGGGAAGCCCTTCGCCTGGCCCAGATGAAGCTTTCCGTGGCGTCTGAATTCGTCAGCCGCACGCCGCCGGAGGAGTGATCCGATGACCAAGAAGAATCCCTTTTCCGAATTGACCGGCAAGAGCGTCGAGGAGCTGGCGCAGCTGGAGGCCGAACTGGCCGCCAAGCGCTTCACCCTCCGCTTCCAGCACGCCGTGGGCCAGGTCGAGAACACCGCCGAGATCCGCAAGACTCGTCGCGAGCTCGCCCGGGTCAAGACCGCCCTGCGCACGAAGCTGGCTTAGGAGATCCCATGAGCCTCGACAACAAGATGACTCGTAATGGCGTGGTGGTCTCCAACAAGGCCGACAAGACCGTGGTGGTGAAGGTGGAGCGCAAGTTCCAGCACCCTCTCTACCACCGCACGGTCAAGCAGACCGCCAAGTTCATGGCCCACGACGAGACCAACGCCTGCTCCATCGGGGACGTGGTCAAGATCGTGGAGACCCGCCCCCTTTCCAAGCGCAAGCGCTGGATGGTCCTCGAGATCGTCCAGAAGGCCGGCGAGTAAGGAGCTCACATGATCCAGATGGGAACCATGCTCACCGTCGCCGACAACTCCGGCGCCAAGAAGATCTGCTGCATCCTGCCCCTGGGCGGTGGTGTGGGCAAGATCGCCCAGCTCGGTGACGTCATCACGGCCTCCGTCAAGGAAGCCATCCCCGGCGGCACGGTCAAGAAGAAGGCCGTCGTCCAGGCCGTGATCGTGCGCCAGCGCAAAGCCTACCGCCGCAAGGACGGCTCCTACATCCGCTTCGACGAGAACGCCGCCGTGATCATCAAGAAGGACGGCGAGCCGGTCGGAACCCGCGTGTTCGGCCCCGTGGCCCGCGAACTGCGCGAGCGGAAGTACATGAAGATCGTCTCCCTGGCCCCCGAGGTGCTGTGATGGAAACCGCGACCAAGATGAAGCTCAAGAAGGGCGACCAGGTCGTCGTCATCGCGGGCAAGGACAAGGGCAAGACCGGCACCATCACGAAGGTCAGCCCCACCACCAACAAGGTGGTCGTGGCCGGCATCAACATGATCAAGAAGGCCACCAAGCCCAACCCGCAGACCGGCGAGGGCGGCGGCCTGATCGAGAAGGAGGCCCCCATCCACGCCTCCAACGTCATGTTCCTCGACCCCGCCACGGGGAAGGGGACCCGGAAGCGCCCCCAGTAGGCAATTCGCTTTGAAATGCCTCCCATCCGTGGGAGGATGGAACCTTCCGTCCCGTGCGCGGGATGGTCTGCCGCGCGAAAGCGCATTCACAATCGAGGTTGAGGGGAAACGGGATGGACCGCCATCCCAAGCCCCCTCGCCCTCCCGAACCCCTGGGGCATAGCCGTCCCACGGAAATGGAGGAATCCATGTCTGCCAAGCAAGGCCTCGCGGAGCCCCGCGTCAAGGCTCGCTACGTCTCCGACGTGGTGCCGAAGCTCAAGGAGGAGTTCGCCTTCTCCTCCGCCATGCAGGTTCCCCGCCTGCAGAAGATCGTCATCAACATGGGCGTCGGCGATGCCATCCAGAACATCAAGATCCTGGATACGGCCGTCGACGAGCTCACCGCCATCGCCGGCCAGAAGGCCATCGTCCGCAAGGCGAAGAAGAGCGTGGCGCAGTTCAAGTTGCGCGCCGGCATGCCCATCGCCTGCATGGTCACCCTGCGCGGCCCCCGCATGTGGGAGTTCTTCGACCGTCTGGTGTCGCTGTCCCTCCCCCGCGTCCGCGACTTCCGTGGCGTGCCCACCAAGTCCTTCGACGGCCGCGGCAACTACACGCTGGGTCTCAAGGACCAGGCGATCTTCCAGGAGATCGACTTCTCCAGGATCGACAAGCTGAAGGGCATGAACATCACGTTCGTGACTTCCGCCCAGAACGATGCCGAAGCGCGGGCCCTGCTGGCCCACCTCGGCATGCCCTTCCGCAAATAGCCAGGAGATCGCGATGGCCAAGATTTCCAAAATCGTCAAGGATTCGCGCAAGCCGAAGTTCTCGACCCAGCACCGCAATCGTTGCAAGTGCTGCGGCCGGCCCCGGGGCTACATGCGCAAGTTTGAACTCTGCCGCCTCTGCTTCCGGAAGTTCGCCCTCCAGGGTGAGCTGCCCGGTGTCCAGAAGTCGAGCTGGTAAGGGAGGGGACCATGCATACCGATCCCATCGCCGATTACCTCACCCGTCTCCGCAACGGCATCCAGGCCGGGCATGACGCCGTCGTCGTCCCCGCGTCGAGGATGAAGGCGCAGCTCTCCGGCATCCTGAAGCAGGAGGGCTACATCCACTCCTTCAAGGAAGTGGAGCACGAGGGCCGCCAGTACCTGGTCGTGAACCTCAAGTATGTGAAGGACAAGGAGAACGTGATCCACGGCCTGCGCCGCGTGTCCCGCCCCGGCCTGCGCATCTACGCCGGCGTGAAGGAGATCCCCGAAGTGCACGGGGGCCTCGGCATCGCCATCCTGTCCACCCCGAGGGGCCTCCTGACGGGCAAGGACGCCAAGAAGCAGAACGTGGGCGGAGAGATCCTCGCCCAGGTCTGGTAACCATCCTGAAAAAGGCCCTTCGGCCTTCATCTAAGGAATCCACCCATGTCTCGAATCGGAAAGAAGCCCGTGACGCTGCCCAAGGGCGTGAAGGTCACAGTCACCGGGTCTGAGGCCGTCGTCGAGGGCGCCAAGGGCAAGCTCAGCTGCCCGATCCCCGCGGGGATCACCCTGGACATCCAGGCCGAATCCGTGAATCTCCTCCGCGCCAACGAGGAGGCCCAGACCCGGGCCTACCACGGCCTGACCCGCGCCCTCCTCAACAACGCCGTCGTCGGCGTGACCGAGGGCTGGAAGAAGGAACTGGACATCGTCGGCGTCGGCTACAAGGCCGCGATGGACGGCGCCAGGCTCCATCTGGAGCTCGGCTACAGCCACCCCATCGACTACGAGGCCCCCGCGGGCATCCAGATGGCCGTCGAGAAGACCACCCACATCGTCGTGACCGGCACCGACCGGCAGCTGGTGGGCCAGGTCGCCGCCGACATCCGGAAGTTCCGCAAGCCCGAGCCGTACAAGGGCAAGGGCGTCATGTACACCGGCGAGGTCATCCGCCGCAAGGCCGGCAAGACCGGGAAGTAAGGGGAACCCATGGCGAACGATCTCAACCTTCGGCGCGAAAAGACCAAGGCCCGCATCCGCGGGCGGGTGGCCGGGACCCCCGAGCGGCCCCGTCTCACCATCTTCAAGAGCCTCAAGCGCATCTACGTGCAGGCCGTGGACGATACCCGCGGCGTCACCGTCGCCGCCGCCAGCAGCCTGGAAAAGGATCTCCGGGGCAGCTTGAAGTCCGGCTCCAACATCGAGGCCGCCAAGGCCGTGGGCGCGAGCATCGCCGCCCGCTTGAAGGAGAAGGGCATCACGGCGGTTGTGTTCGACCGCAACGGCTACGTTTATCACGGCCGCGTCAAGGCGCTGGCTGACAGCGCCCGCGAAGCCGGGCTCCAGTTCTAGGGGAAGACCATGGCGACTGCAGAGCTCAAGGAAAACAAGGAATCCCGCAATCCCGAAGGCGGGGAATTCAAGGACCAGGTCATCTACGTGGGCCGAGTCACCAAGGTGGTGAAGGGGGGCAAGAACTTCTCCTTCTCCGCGCTGGTGGTCGTGGGCGACGGGAACGGCAAGGTCGGATTCGGTCTCGGCAAGGCCCTCGAAGTGCCCTCCGCCATCAAGAAGGGCATCGAGAGCGCCAAGCGCAACATGATCCGGGTCCCCCTCACCTCGAACGGCAGCCTGCCGCATCCGGTGACGGGCGTCTTCGGCTCCGGCAGCGTGCTGCTGAAGCCGGCTCCCGAGGGCACCGGCATCATCGCCGGCGCCGCGGTGCGCGCCGTCATGGAGGCCGCCGGCATCCATAACGTGCTGACGAAGAGCCTGGGCTCCTCCAACCCCCACAACGTGGTTCGCGCCACGTTCGAGGGCCTGAAGGACCTCATGGATCCCTACACGGTCCTGACCAACCGGGGCCTGGACCAGGCGGAGGCCTAAGATGTCTGAAATCATCGGCAAGCAGGTGGTCCTGACCCTGAAGCGCTCCACCATTTGCACCACGCCCAAGCACCGCGCCTTCGTGCAGACCCTCGGGCTGAAGAAGATCGGCGACTTCCGCGAGTGCGAGTACACGCCCAACGTCCACGGGATCGTCAAGCTCATCCCGCACCTCATCGACGTCCAGGTGAAGGGGTAATCCATGAAGCTCAATGAACTGAAGCCCGCTGAGGGCGCCACGAAGTCCCGCAAGCGCCTCGGGCGCGGCAAGGGCTCCGGCCTGGGCAAGACCTCCGGCCGGGGCGAGAAGGGCCAGAAGTCCCGCAGCGGCTACCGCAGCCGCCGCGGCTTCGAGGGCGGCCAGATGCCCCTGGTCCGCCGCCTGCCCAAGCGCGGCTTCACCAACATCTTCGCGCCCGTGACCCAGGAGATCGGCCTCGGCTTCATCTCCATCCACTTCCAGGACGGCGAGACGGTCTGCCTCGAGTCCCTCCAGGACAAGAAGCTCATCGGCCACCGCATCGAGAAGATCGTGGTGCTGGCCAGCGGAGAGCTGACCGCCAAGGTCAACGTCGTGGCGGACCGCATCACCAAGGGCGCCCGCGAGGCCATTCTCGCGAAGGGCGGCACCATCCAGGAGCCCTGCGCGAAGCCTGCCGAGTAACGGCCCATGAATCGCCTCAAGAACCTCTTCGCTGTTCCGGAGCTGCGCAAGCGGGTCCTCTTCACCCTCATCCTGCTGGTGATCTACCGGCTGGGCGTGCACGTCAGCGTGCCGGGGGTGAACGCCGAGAATCTTCAGGCCGCGCTCCGGCGCGGCGGGGGCGGCCTCTTCGATGTCGTGGACCTCTTCTCCGGCGGCGCCTTCAAGAAGTTCTCCGTCTTCGCCCTGGGGATCGCCCCCTACATCACCGCCAGCATCGTCCTGCAGTTGATGGGCGCCGTGGTGCCCTACCTCGACAACCTCCAGAAGAAGGAGGGCGAGGCCGGCCGCCAGAAGATCAACGAGTGGACCCGCTACCTCACCGTGGGCCTGGCCTTCATCCAGGGCTTCGGCATCGCCTCCCTGGCCCAGAGCCAGAACCAGCCCGGGCTCGAGGTGGTGGTCTCCACCCTCTCCCCCACCGGGTTCCGCCTCCTGGCGGCCTTCTCCCTGGCCGTGGGCTCCATCTTCGTGATGTGGCTCGGCGAGCAGATCACGGAGCGGGGCGTCGGCAACGGCATCTCCCTGCTGATCTTCGCCGGCATCGTGGCGGGCCTGCCCCAGGGGATCACCACCCTCTCGGTGATGATGTCCCAGTCGCTGCGGAACGCCCCGAACGTGCCGCCTCCGGGCATCTTCCTCCTGCTGCTCGCGGCCATGACCGCCGTGCTCCTCGCGGTCGTCCTGGTGGAGAGCGCCTACCGGCGCATCCCCATCCACTACGCCCGGCGCGCCGACTCGGCCGGCATGTCCAGCCAGCGCAGCAGTTACATGCCCCTGAAGCTGAACACCGCCGGCGTGATGCCCGTCATCTTCGCCAGCTCGGTGATCTTCTTCCCCGCGACCATCGCCCAGTTCACCCGCTGGGAGTGGCTGGCCAAGGCCTCGTCCTACGTCAGCCCGCAGACCCACTTCTGGATCTACACCCCGGTCTTCGTGGGCGTCGTGATCTTCTTCGCCTTCTTCTACACCAGCATCGTCTTCAACCCCGACGAGACCGCCGACAACATGAAGAAGTCCGGTGGCTACGTCCCGGGCATCCGGCCCGGCAAGGAGACCAGCATCTTCCTGGACGGCATCCTGTCCAAGCTGACCTTCGTGGGGGCCGTCTACCTCGCCGTCGTGTCCATCGTCCCCCTCGTCATCCTGAACAACATCCAGGGTCTGGGGTTCTACTACGGCGGCACGAGCCTGCTCATCGTGGTGGGCGTGGCCATGGACACCTCCGCCCAGCTGGAGAGCCTCCTGGTCATGCGCCGCTATGACGGATTCCTGGAGCGGGGCCGCATCCGCGGCCGGTCCAGATCCGGGAGGCCCGCATGAGCCTCAAGGCCCACATCCTCCTCGGGGCCCCCGGCTCCGGGAAGGGCACCCAGGCCAAGCGCCTGGTGGAAACATTCTCTTTGACTCACCTGTCAACCGGTGACATTCTGAGAGATGCCGTCTCGAAAGGGACGGAGATCGGCCTGAGGGCGAAAGCCATCATGGCCGAAGGAAAACTGGTGGACGACGACACCGTCAACGGCCTTGTCTTCGCGCGGCTGCTGGACGAGACCTCTGACGTGTTGTTCGACGGCTACCCCCGGACCCTGCAGCAAGCTCAGGCTTTGGAAGACTTCCTCTCCTCCAAGGGCCTGGAACTGGGATCGGTGGTGCTGGTCGATGTCCCCCAGGAAGTGCTGGAGGCCCGCGTGGTGGGCCGCCGCCTGTGCAGCAACAACGCCTGCGGCGCCATCTACCACCTGGAATCCAAGCCCCCGAGGCAGTCCGGTGTCTGCGATCTGTGCGGAAGTCCCCTGAAGCACCGTTCCGATGACACCGCCGAAGCCTTCCGGAGCCGGATGGGCGAGTTCAACTCGACCTTCCAGCCGCTGTTGGGCTTCTACAAGCATCGGCCGACCTTCCGGAGCGTGGATGGCAATCGCGCCCCGGAGCTGGTGTTTGAATCGCTGCGTCACGTCTTCGGAGAACCCGCTTGAGCAAAGAAGAAGCCATTGAGCTCGAAGCCACAGTGGTCGAGGCCTTGCCGAACGCGGTCTTCAAGGTCGAACTTGAGAACAAGCATCAGGTGCTGGCGCACATCAGCGGGAAGATGCGCAAGAACTTCATCCGAATCCTTCCCGGTGACCGTGTGCTCGTCGAGGTGACTCCCTACGACCTCACCCGCGGCCGCATCATCTACCGATTCAAGTAAACAAAACGAGAGGACACCATGAAAGTTCGGCCCTCCATCAAGAAGCTGTGCGAGCACTGCAAAGTGGTCCGGCGCGAAGGCATCAACCGGATCATCTGCAAGAAGAACCCCAAGCACAAGCAGCGTCAGGGTTAAGGAGACACGATGGCACGCATTGCAGGCATTGATCTGCCCGTCGGCAAGCGCATCGAGATCGCGCTCACCTACATCTACGGCATCGGCCGCGCCAAGGCCCACAGCATCCTGACCCGCGCGAAGGTGGACTTCGGCACGAAGGTCCGGGATCTGACCGAGGACGAGGTCGGCCGCATCCGCCGCGTGATCACCGCCGAGGAGACGGTGGAGGGAGACCTCCGCAAGAACATCGGCCTCGACATCAAGCGGCTCATGGACATCGGCTGCTACCGCGGGCTCCGGCACCGGAAGGGCCTGCCCGTCCGTGGCCAGCGCACGCACACCAACGCCCGCACCCGCAAGGGCAAGCGGAAGACCGTGGCCGGCAAGAAGAAGTAAGGCGAGGAAACCATGGCAAAGACCCAGACCCGGACCGCCGGCAAGAAGGTGGTCAAGAAGAAGGAAAAGAAGAACGTCCCCCACGGCGTGGCCCACGTCCAGGCGTCCTTCAACAACACCATCATCTCCATCTCCGATCCGATGGGGAACATGCTCTGCTGGGCCTCCAGCGGCAACCAGAACTTCCGCGGCACCCGCAAGGGCACGCCGTTCGCCGCCCAGGTGGCCGCCGGCGTCTGCGCCGAGGCCGCGAAGGAGCAGGGCGTCCGCTCCGTGGACGTCCGCGTGAAGGGTCCCGGCGCCGGCCGTGAGAGCGCCATCCGCGCCCTCAACGCCGCCGGAATCCAGGTGACCAGCATCCGCGACGTCACCCCCATCCCCCACAACGGCTGCCGGCCGCCCAAGCGGCGCCGGGTTTAAGAGAGGAGGAGAGACATGGCACGTTACACAGACGCCGTTTGCCGCCTCTGCCGCCGCGAGGGCATGAAGCTCTACTTGAAGGGCGAGCGCTGCTTCAAGGAGAAGTGCTCCTTCGAGACCCGCAAGGGCAAGATCCCCGGCCAGCACGGCGCGGGGAAGATCAAGAAACCCACCGGCTACGCCCTGCAGCTCCGCGAGAAGCAGAAGGTCAAGCGCATCTACGGGGTGCTGGAGAAGCAGTTCCGGCATTACTTCGAGCGCGCCGACGCCAAGAAGGGCGTTACTGGCCACAACCTGCTCGCCTTCCTCGAGCAGCGCCTGGACAACGTGGTCTACCGCCTGGGCTTCGCGTCCAGCCGCTCCGCCGCGCGCCAGATGGTCATGCACGGCCACGTGCTGATCAACGGCAAGCGGGTGGACATCCCGTCCTACCAGGTGAAGCCGGGCCAGGCCATCGAGCTGGGCCATCGCGCCAAGGAGAACGACGGCGTCAAGTCCTCCGTCGAGACCTCCGCCGGCCGCGGGATCCCCAAGTGGCTCATCCTCGACGCCGCGGCCTTCAAGGGCCAGGTGCTCGCCGCTCCCACCCGCGAGGACGTCACCCTCGACATCAACGAGCAGCTGATCGTTGAGCTCTATTCCAAGTAAGGGGGCATGATGCTGAACATCAATGATTTCCAGAGGCCGCGCTTCGCGGAAGTCACCCCCGGCTCCCTGACCGATTCCTACGGCGAGTTCGTGGCCTACCCCTTCGAACGGGGTTTCGCCACGACCGTGGGGCACAGCCTCCGGCGGGTGCTGCTCAGCAGCATCCAGGGCGCGGCCGTCACCAACGTCCGGATCAAGGGCGTGATGCACGAGTTCACGACCCTGCCCGGCGTCTGGGAGGACATCACCCACATCCTCCTGAACCTCAAGGAGGTCCCCTTCAAGCTGCACAGCCATGAGCCCCAGACCGTGACCATCTCCGCCAAGGGCGAGGGTGTGGTCACCTCCGCGGCCATCCGGTGCAACCAGAACGTGGAGGTCGTGGATCCCAACATCCACATCGCCACCCTGGGCGAGGAGGGCGAACTGGAGATGGAGCTGGTGGTCCGCATGGGCCGCGGCTTCGTCACGGCGGACCGCAACCACGACGAGTCCCTGGGCCTGGGCTTCATCCCCATGGACGCGAACCACAGCTCCATCACCCGCGTGAACTACATCGTCGAGCCGGCCCGCGTGGGCCAGAGCACCGACTACGAGAAGCTCACCCTGCAGGTGTGGACCAACGGCGCCGTCAACCCCAAGGAAGCGGTGTCCGACGCGGCCCTCATCCTCCGCGACCACTTCCTCGTCTTCGCCCGCCAGGACGAGGACTTCACGGAAGACGAGCCGGGCACCATCACTCCCGGCGAGGCCAACCATTGGCTGGTCAAGTCGGTGGAGGAGCTTGAGCTCTCCGTGCGGGCCAACAACTGCCTGCGCAACGCGAACATCACCACCATCGGCGAGCTGGTTCAGCGGACCGAGGCTGAGCTGATGAAGACCAAGAACTTCGGCAAGAAATCCCTCCAGGAGATCAAGGACGAGCTCGCTCGTATCGGACTCTCCCTGGGGATGCGCCTCGAGCAGGAAGTGTAAGGAGCCCCCATGCGTCATAACGTAGCCGGCAAGCGCCTGGGCCGCACCACCAACCAGCGCAAAGCCCTCATGAAGAACCTCGCCACGGCGCTCATCCAGAGCGAGCGCATCGAGACCACCCTCGTGAAGGCCAAGGAACTCCGCATGTTCGTGGAGCCCTTCATCACCCTCGCGAAGAACGACACCGTGGCCAACCGCCGTCTGGCGATGGCCCGCCTCGGCAACAAGGAGGCCGTCGCCAAGCTGTTCGGCGCCGATTTCCGGAAGCGCTTCGAGAGCCGTCCGGGTGGTTACACCCGCATCCTGAAGATGTCCCATCGTCTCGGCGATGCCGCGGACATGGCCCTCATCGAGTTCGTGGACTACACCCTGCCCGAGCTGAAGACCGAGGCCGAATAGGCCTCCAGCCACCTGTCCCGCCGGGAAGGCACCCTTCGGGGTGCCTTCCTTTTTCTTGCCGGTGGTATGGTTGGCCCAGCCGGAGGCGGGTCTGGGAACCGAGGTGCGGGATGCTGATCGACGATGCGGTCCGGTTCCTGTCCCAGGTCCCCCCCTTCCAGTTCCTCGAGCCTGACCTCCTCCGGGAAGTGGCCCAGAGCCTCTCCATGGAGTTCTACCCCAAGGGGACGGTGATCCTGCAGCAGGACGGCTCCGTGAGCGAGTCCCTGCGGATCGTCCAGAAGGGCGTGGTGAAGATCACCCTCCGGCCCAAGGGCGGCGGCGAGGACGTGGTGGTGGACTACCGGGAGCGGGGGGAGACCTTCGGCCTCGTGTCCCTCATGGGCGGGCAGCAGAAGACGACGATCGTCGCGATCCAGGACACCCTCTGCTACCTGCTGCCCAAGGAGCGGCTGAACGAGCTGCTGGGCAGCCACCCCGCCATCACCGAGTACCTGCTCCAGTTCCACCTCACCAAGTACGTGGACATGACCTCGCGGGAGATCCAGGGGAAGAGCCTGTTCCTGGGCAGCAGCGACCATCTGCTCTTCACGGCCCAGGTGGGGGAGATCTGCCGCCGGGCCGCCGTGACGGTGGAGCCGGACGCCACCATCCGCGAGGCGGCCCAGCGCATGTCGGAGGCCCGGCAGAGCGCCATCCTGGTGCTGGGGCCGGGCGGGAGCCCCGACGGCATCGTCACGGACTCGGACCTGCGGTCCAAGGTGGTGGCCCGGGGCCATTCCATCGATGACCCCGTGACCCGGATCATGAGCCGCCCCGTGGTCACCGTGGAGGAGAAGGATCCCTGCTTCGAGGTGGTCCTGCGCATGCTGCAGCGCAACATCCACCACGTGGCCGTCACCCGGGATGGCGTGCTCCACGGCGTGATCACCAACCACGATTTCATGGTGCTGCAGGGGCGCAGCCCCCTGGCCTTCTCCGAAGACATCGAGCGCCAGACGACGATCGAGGGGCTCGCCCCGGTCTCCCAGAAGGCCCTGACCGTCATCGGGGCCCTCCTGCGGGAGGGCACCCGGGCGGCCAACATCATCCGCATCATCTCGGAGCTCAACGACCGCATCGTGCGGAAGGTGCTGGAGCTGGCCGAGCGGGAACTGGGGCCGCCGCCGGTGCCCTACTGCTGGCTGGCCCTGGGCAGCGAGGGCCGGAAGGAGCAGACCTTCCGCACGGACCAGGACAACGCCCTGGTGTACGCCGATCCGCGGGAGACGCAACGGGAACGGGTGGTGGAGTACTTCCGCCGCTTCACGGTGCGGGTGCGCAACGGGCTCATCCGCTGCGGGTTCGAGCCCTGCCCGGCCAACTGCATGGCGAGCAACCCCGACTGGTGCCAGCCCCTCTCGGCCTGGAAGGGGTACTTCACCACCTGGATCACCGAGCCGACGCCGAAGGCCGTGCTGAACTCCCAGATCTTCTTCGATTTCCGGCCGCTCCACGGGGACGAGTCCATGGCCTGGGAGCTGCGGGAGCACCTGGGCCGGCTCATCCCCGACTACCCGGTGTTCCTGGGCTTCCTGGCCAACATGCTCGTGAAGAACCGGCCGCCCCTCGGCTTCTTCGGCTCCGTGGCGGTGGAGCGGGGCGGCGAGCACAAGGACGGCCTGAACCTGAAGATCAAGGGGGTGACGCCTTTCGTGGACATCGCCCGCCTCTTCGCCCTGGAGAAGGGCGTCCGGGCGGCCTCGACCCTGGACCGCCTGGAGGCCCTGCGGGGCGGGTCCACGATGATCTCCGACCTGGTGGACGAGCTGGAGGACGCCTTCGAGTTCCTCACCCTGCTCCGCATCCACCACCAGTACCGGCAGATGGAGGCGGGGCGGAGCATCGACAACTTCATCCACCTGGACACCCTGAGCAGCCTCGAACGGCAGTCCCTCAAGAACTCCTTCCGTCTCGCCATGAAGGTCCAGGACCTCGTCATGGACCGGTTCAAGGCCTTCATCATCTAGGGGGGGGCATGGGACTTGGCGGGTGGCTGGGGCGGATCCTGGGGGCCGGGCGGAACAGCTCCGGTCTCCTGGCGGACACTCCGTTCGTGGTGCTCGACACCGAGCTCACGGGACTCGACGAGCGGAAGGATGACATCGTCTCCATCGGGGCCGTCCGGATGCGGGGCGGGCGCATCGAGCTCGGGGGGAGCTTCCACGAGCTGGTGAACCCGAAGGCCGTCCTGGACGCCCGGAGCGTGGTCATCCACGGGATCACCCCTTCCCAGGTGGAGGCGCGGCCCCCCATCGATGAGGTCCTCACCGCCTTCCTGGCCTACGTGGGGGATGCGGTCCTGGTGGGCCACTGCCTCCCGGTGGATCTGGCCTTCCTGAACCGGGAGGCCCGCCGGGTGACCGGGGCCCCCTTCCGGAACCGGACGGTGGACACGCTCTCCCTGAGCGCCTGGCTGCGCCAGCGGCACGCGGACCACCCGGCCTTCTCGGGTCCGCCGCAGGGGCTCGGCCTCTTCGAGCTGGCGCGGGCCTTCGACATCCCCGTGGTGGAGGGACACACGGCCCTCGGGGACGCCTACCTCACGGCCCAGCTCCTCCAGCGTCTCCTGCCCCTGGCGGCCCAGGCGGGGGTCACGCACCTGGCCAGCCTCCTGCGCGTGGGGGACCCGGCCCGACGGGCCGAGCAC
>JAJYBX010000257.1 GCA_021778785.1 Acidobacteriota bacterium | reverse complement strand
TGCCCCGGCGTGTCATCCAGCGGGCGCAGCGGCTGCTGGCCCAGGCTCCCGAGGCCCCGCCGAAGGCCCCCACGCCCCTGCAGCCGGCCCTGCCGCTCTTCGAGACCGAGCCCGATCCCCTCCGCGCCGAACTGGAAGCCCTGGACCTCAGCCGCATGACGCCCCTGGAAGCGCTGAACTGGCTGGCGGCGCGGCAGGGGCGGGGTTGAAGAGCTGGTCGCGGAAGACGCGGAATGTCACGGAAGGCACGGAATAAAGGCCGAGGGCCCTCCGAGTGGGCGGTGCAGGTCTTCTGCGAATTCCGAGCCCCTTCCGCGTCTTCCGCGACCAGCCAGTCCTGCCCTCAGGCTTCGATGCCCAGGGCGCGCAACTCGACCCGGAGCGCCTCCGGCCCGGTGTAATGGATCCCCCGCATCCCGACGGCGCGGGCACCCTCGACGTTCTCCTCGAGGTCGTCGATGAACACGCAGGCCGCCGGGGGCAGGGCCAGCTTCGCCATGGCGTCGGCGTAGATGCGCGGGTCGGGCTTCATGGCGCGCACTTCGTACGAGAGGGTGACGGCATCGAAGAGGGGGAACACCGGCGTGGGGCGGATGCTGTGCTCGAAGTGCCAGGGGTTGGTGTTGGAGAGGAGGCCCAGGCGGTAGCGGGGCTTCAGGGCCCGGATGAGGTGCCAGACGGGCTCGATGGGGGTGAAGATGCCCGTGAAGGCCCGGAGGAAGGCCGCTTCCCCGAAGACGTGGCCGCAGAGGGCGGACAGGCCGGCCAGGAAGGCCGCGGAACCGATCTCGCCGGATTCGTAGGCCCGAGGCAGGTCCGACCCGGCGATCCGGCGCCCCAGCTCCGCCGACGGCAGGCCGCAGAGGGGGGCCAGGCCCGCCAGGATCCGACGGTTGTCGAAGGTGCAGAGGACGTTGCCGAAATCGAAGATCACCGCCTCGAGGGCGGGTCCGCGGGGGGCTGGGGCGGTCGTGGGCATGCTGGCGTCCTCCTTTTCAATGTCTCGCATTCCGCGGCGGCCGGCGTAGACTTCCGCCATGCCCCCGCCCCTGAGCAAGAGCCGCCTCCGCGCCGCGTGGATCGTGGCCGTGGCGGTGGACGCCATCCAGATCCCCGTGGAGGCCACGGGGCTCCTGGGCTGGATCGTGGGCGCGGGCCTGGACGTGGTGACCATGGCCGTCCTCTGGGCCCTGGTGGGCTTCCACTGGGCCTTCCTGCCCTCCTTCCTCACGGAATGGATCCCCTACGTGGACTACGCCCCCCTCTGGACCCTGGCCGTGGCCCTCGCCACCCGGGGCCGGGGGGAGGACACCCTTCCCGCCCCAACCCTTCCACCCCGCCCCTGAAGGAGACCCCCATGCAGGTGAACGTCGGAAGCACCGACAAGGTTCTGCGCATCGTCCTCGGGCTCGTGGGCGTGAGCTGCTTCTTCCTCCTCGAGGGCCACGCCCGCTGGTTCGGGCTCATCGGGGTCGTGCTCCTGCTGACGGCCTTCACGGGCTTCTGCCCGCTGTACACCCTGCTGGGCGTGAACACCTGCCCCAGGAAGTAGGCGGACCTTCCGCTCAATCCACCGCGGCGCCCCGGAACTCGTCCTGGTTGTGGCGGGTCTGCTCCTCCATGAGGAGCTGGGAGAGCTCCTTCTTCAGGGCGTTGAATTCCGCGGAGGCCACGTCCCGCGGGCGGGGCAGGGTGATGCGGAGGTCCCGCTTGACCGTGCCGGGCCGGTAGGTCATCACCACCGTGCGGTCCGCCAGGTAGAGGGACTCCTCGATGCTGTGGGTGACGAAGAGGATGGTCTTCTTCAGCTCGGTCCACAGCCGCAGCACCTCGTCCTGGAGGTTGCGCCGGGTGAGGGCGTCCAGGGCGCCGAAGGGCTCGTCCATGAGCATGATGGGCGAATCCAGGGCCAGCACCCGGGCGATGGCCACGCGCTGGCGCATGCCGCCGCTGAGGTCCTTGGGGTGGCGCTTCCGGAAATCGTGGAGGTGCAGGAGGGTGAGCAGCTCGTCCACCTTCGCCCGGATGGCGGCCTTGGACTGGCCCTTGATCTGCAACCCGAAGGCGATGTTCTGCTCCACGGTCATCCAGGGGAACAGGGCGTACTCCTGGAAGACCATGCCGCGGTCGGGACCCGGCTCGGTCACGGGCGCCCCCAGGATGTCGATGGTTCCGCCCGTGGGCAGGGAGAAGCCCGCCACGGCGTTCAGGAGGGTGGACTTGCCGCAGCCGGAGGGGCCCAGCAGGCAGACGAACTCGCCCGGGGCGATCTCCAGGTCGATGTCCTTGAGGGCGGCCACTTCCTGGCCCCCCGTGCGGAAGACCTTCTGGACGCCCCGGATGGAGATGTGGCTGGAACCGTTCGGGGCGCCCATCAGCTCTGCTCCAGGCCGCGGTGCCAGCGCAGCAGGCGGGCGCTGAGGCGGCTCATGACGGTGTCGATGCCGAGGCCCAGGAGGCCGATGGTGAACATGCCCGCGATGATCTTGTCGGACCAGAGGTACTCCCGGGCCTCCAGGATGCGGTAGCCCAGGCCGTTGTTCACGGCGATCATCTCGGACACGATCACCACGATGAACGCCGTGCCCATGCCGATGCGGGCGCCGGTGAAGATGTAGGGCGTGGCCGCCGGCAGGATGATCCGGGTGAACTGGGTGAACCGCGAGGCCCCCAGGTTGCGGCCCACCCGCAGGTAGATGCTGTCCACGTTCTGCACGCCCGTCACCGTGTTCATCAGCACCGGGAAGAAGGCGCCGATGCTGATGAGGAACAGCGCCGGCGGATTGCCCAGGCCGAACCAGAGGATGGAGAGCGGGATGTAGGCGATGGGCGGAATGGGCCGCAACACCTGGATCAGGGGATTGAAGAGACCGTAGACCAGCTTGCTGTAGCCCATGGCCAGCCCCAGGGGCAGGGCCAGCCCCGCCCCGATGAAGAAGCCCACCAGCACCCGGTACAGGCTCCCCATGGCGTCCTGCGGCAGTTCGCCGGAGAGCAGCCAGCGCCAGTACGGCCCCTGGGCCGGATCGAAGGGATCCAGGGGGTGCAGGTAGGCCCACCATCGGGTGAGCACCTGCATGGGCGAGGGGAGGATGACGGCGTTGACCCAGCCCTTGCTGGACAGCAGCTGCCAGAAGGCGAGGGCCGCCAGGGGGACGAGGATGCCTGACGTGGCCCTCCAGAGTCGACTGTTCATCGGCTACTTGACCCCCAGATCCTTCTTGGCCTGGGCCAGCAGGTCCAGCTTCACCCAGTCCACGGCCTTGGGGGGCGCGGCCATGCGGCCCACGCCGTACTGGGACATGAGGTCCGTGGTGATCTGCACGTGGGCCAGGGTGATGTCGTAGGTGAAGGGCGAGTTGCTGATGGCGTCCCGGTAGTCCTCGGAGGAGATCTGGTTCTTGAAGAGGTTCGTCCGGACGTATTTCTCCGCGAAGGCGGGGTCGTCGATGAACTTCTTGGTGGCCTCCACGAAGCACTTCATGAAGCGGAGGGCCACGTCGCGGCGCTCCCGGTAGAGCTTCTCGGTGATGACCAGGGCCCGTTCCGGCTCGCCCATGGGCGTGTCATAGGGCTTCATCAGCTCCACGCCGAACTTGCGGTTGATGGCCTGGGAGGCGTAGGGCTCCGACTGGCACATGGCGTCGATGTTCTTGGCCATGAGGGCCTGGTTCAGGTCCGCGAAGGGCAGGTAGAGCACCAGCACGTCCTTGCCCGGCCGGTCGGACCAGGTGAGCTTGTGCTGGGCCAGCTCGGCCAGGAGCAGCAGTTCCTGCGCCCCGCCCCGGGCCACGCCCACCTTCTTGCCCTTGAGATCCTCGATCCGCTTGATGCCCAGGTCCGGGCGGACCACGATGCGGGCCCCGCCCTTGGCGAAGCCGGCCACCACATAGATGGGCACGCCCTGGGCCCGGCCGGCGATGGCGGCGTCCAGGGCCGCGGCGCTGGCGTCGATCTCGCCCGCCACGATGGCCGGGTTGATGTCGATGCCCTTGGGGAACATGCGCTCCTGGATCTTC
>JAJYBX010000256.1 GCA_021778785.1 Acidobacteriota bacterium | reverse complement strand
CTGGCGGAAGGACGCCTTCCCGCCCCAGCTCCTTGGCGCCGGCGCCCGCCCGAGCCGCGGCCTGTGGCCCGGGGTGCTGGGCTTCGAGGACCACGACATCGACGCGGCGACCGTGCCCCTGCCGAAGGGGCAGCCCCTCCCCCTGCTCTACGCCGCCGGGGACGAGCCCGTGGAGAAGCTCCTCATGGCCCTGCGGGAGCGGGCCCGGCGGGACGGCATCCCCATCGACCTGCAGCCCGTCGATCCGGCCCTCCTGGCCGCCCGGCTCCAGAAGGGGGATTTCCAGCTGGCCTGCTACCTGGCCACCTTCGATCCCGAACCCTGGTCCGTGCTGGAGTACATGGAGCCCCACGGCCCCCTGAACCTCACCGGATGGAGCAGCCCCGCCCTCGCCCGGATCGTGTCCCGCCTGAAGGATCCCGGCGATGCGGCCTGGACCGATCTGCAGAACCTGTGGGCCAAGGCCCCCGGCGCCCTGCCCCTGGTGGATTTCCACAGCATCCTCTGGGTGGACAAGCGGCTCCAGGTGACGCCCGGCCTCCTGGGCCTCTACCTCTCCACGCCCGGCGCGGCGGGATGGCGCTGGGAGAAGTAGGGCGCGACCGCCTCCAGGGGCTCGCCGTCTGGAGCCTCGGCCTCGCCTTGGCCCTGCTCCTCCCGGGCGCCCTCTGGAAGTCCGCCCAGCCCCCGCCCTTCCCGGTCCACGCCCTGCTTCCCACGGCGCTGGCCCTGGGTTCCCTGGCCCTCGCGGCCCCCCTGCTGGCCTGGTTGGGCGGCCCGGACCTCGCCCGCCGCAGGCCCCTGGCCCTGCTGGAGGCCCCACCCGATCTGCTGTGGGCGGCCCTCCTGCTGGCGCTCTGGCCCGCCGCCTGGGGGCCCCCCGGGCTGGGCGGCTGGACCACCGCCTTCCTGCTGGCCGCGATGCCCGGCGAAGTGCGCTGGCTGGCCCAGGCCCTGCCCCCGGAATCGCCCTTCCCCGCCGCCTGGGGACCCCGGGCCGTGCGCCTCGCGCGGGGGCTGGCCCTCCGGCACCTCTGGGGCCGCTGGCTGGCGGCGCGCCTGCCGCTGTGGCTCACCGCCACCCTGGTGATCGAGCGCCTCCTGGGCGTGCCCGGCCTCGGCACGGACTGGATGGACCGCATCGCCCGCCGGGACCGGGCCGGCCTCGCCGCCTGGATCCTCGTCCTCGCCCTCCTGTGGCTCCTGGCCCGCCCCCTGGAACGGGAGGAGGCATGAGGGGTCCCCGCCTCGCCCTGGCCTGGCGCCTGGCCTTCCTGGGGGCCTACCTGCTGCCGGAGGCGCCCCTGGATCCCTGGCGCGGCGGCGCGGGGCCCAGTCTGCGGCATCCCCTGGGCCTCGACGACCTGGGCCGCGACAGCCTCCTGCGCCTGCTGCTGGCGGGGAGCCGGAGCCTGGGCTTCGCCAGCCTCTGCGCCCTGCTGGCCCTGGCCGCGGGCCTGGTCCTCGCCGTCGGGGCCGGCCGCTGGCGCGGGGCCCTCTCCGCCCTGCGGAACCTCCCGCCCCTGCTCTTCCTGCTGCCCCTGGCCGCGGCCTTCGGGGGCCTGGCGCCGCTGCCCCTGGCCCTCCTGCTGGGGGGCCTCCTGGCCCTGCACCTGGAGGCCCCGCTGCGGGCCCGGGTGGAGGCCTTCCGCCGGTCGCCGGCGTGGCTCTCGGAAACCCTCATGGGCGCCGGGCCGGCCTCCCGCCTCCACCGCTGGGCCCCCTGGGGCCTGGACCAGCTCGCCCCGCTCTTCCCCAGCGCCTGGCTCGGCGCCCTCTGGGGCGAGGCCACCCTTTCGGCCCTGGGCCTCGGTCCGGGCCCCACCCATGACAGCCTGGGCCGCATCCTCGCCGAGGAGCTGCCCCGCCTGGCCACGGACCCCAGCCCCCTCGGATGGGCAGCGCTGATGGCGGTGTTGGCCTTAGCATGGACCTCCACCCTCGCGGAGCCCGCATGAGCCTCGTCGGACAGCCCCTTCCCGCCTTCGCCCTCCAGGACGACCAGGGCGCCACCGTCACCGACCGCGACCTCCGCGGCGCCTGGACCGTCCTCTACGCCTACCCCAAGGACAGCACACCAGGTTGCACCACCGAGGCCTGCGACTTCCGGGACCACCTGGCCCGCGTGCAGGCCCTCGGCGCGCGGGTGTACGGCCTCAGCCGCGACAGCCAGAAGAGCCACCAGAATTTCATCACCAAGCAGGCCCTGACCTTCCCCCTGCTCTCCGACCCCGATTGCGCCCTGCTCAAGCCCCTGGGGGCCTTCGGGAAGAAGGTCATGTACGGCAAGGAGATGGAGGGGATCATCCGCAGCACCTTCCTCGTGGATCCCAAGGGCATCATCCGCCACGCCTGGCCCAAGGTCAGCGTGAAGGGCCACGTCCAGGACGTGATTGACACCCTGGCGCAGCTGCGGGGGTGACGTGAACTGGACCGTCCTCCGAGTCGAGGCCCTGCTGCCTCTGGTGCAGGCCCTGGGCTTCGCCTTCCTCGCCAGCGCGGCCTTCGCCTTCCACCTCCACCGGCAGGGCGGTAGCAGCCGCACGGCCCTCGGCCGTTTTCTGCGCTTCGGGGCCCTCGCCTTCCTCGTCGGCTTCAGCCTCGCCTCCCTGTGGGGCTCCCGCCGTGTGCTGGCCGGTGTGGCCAGGGCCCTGCGCGGACGGCCGCGGGATCAGTACGCCCTGGGTCTCCTCCGGCAGAGCGGCCGCGGCTTCCTGGCCCGCGATGCCGGGAAGGCCGCGGCCTGGTTCCGCAAGGCCGCCGACCAGGGGGACGCCGACGCCCAGCTGGCCCTGGCGCGGGCCTGCCTGAGGGGCGAAGGGGTTCCCCGGAATCCCGTCGAGGCGCAGCGGCTGGCCCTGGCCTCCGCCACGGCCGGGAACACCGAGGCCATGCTAATGGCCGGAGATCTGCTCAAGGCCCAGGATCCAGCCCGGTCCCAGGCCCTCTACGACCGGGCACGCACCGTTCTGGAGGACCAGGCTGGCCGCGGCGAGGCCGAGGCCATGCTCACCCTGGGCCTCCTGCATCTCGAGGGCCGGGGCGTCCCGGTCGATCCCGTGGAAAGCTATGCCTGGATGCTCGCGGCGAACCGCCGGGGCCTTCCGCCCCTCCAGCGCATCCTGCTGGTGCTCACCGGCAATCGCCTCACCCCCGCCCAGCGCGCCCAGGCCTCCGAACGATCGAAGGCCCTCCTCTCACCAAAAGTCAAAAACCGAGACAGGATGAACAGGATTGAAAAGAAGGATTAACAGTATAAAGAACAAGCCTTAATCTTGTTAATCAAGCATTTAACCCTGTTAATCCTGTCCAGCGCCTTTCAGAAATCGCCGCGCTCAGTCGGCCATGATGCTGTAGCCGCCATCCACGTAGAGCACCTGGCCGGTGATGCCGCGGCCCATGGCGCTCACGAGGAAGAGGCCGGCGTCACCCACCTCCTCCTGGTCCGTGTCCTTCTGCAGGGGCGTGCGGGTGCGGTGGTGCTTCAGCATGGAGCCGAAGCCCGAGATGCCCGAGGCGGCGAGGGTCTTGATGGGGCCCGCGGAGATGGCGTTCACGCGGATGCCCTGGGGGCCGAGATCGGCAGCCAGGTAGCGCACGCTGGCCTCCAGGCTGGCCTTGGCCACGCCCATCACGTTGTAGTTGGGCACCACCCGGGTGCCGCCCAGGTAGCTCAGCGTCACGATGGAGCCCCCCTCGGCCATCAGGGGCGCGGCGGCATGCGACACCGCCGCCAGGGAGTAGGCGCTGATGTCGTGGGCCACGCGGAA
The DNA here is from genome assembly GCA_021778785.1 of Acidobacteriota bacterium. Classification (GTDB taxonomy): domain Bacteria; phylum Acidobacteriota; class Holophagae; order Holophagales; family Holophagaceae; genus Geothrix. The sequence continues at coordinate 258 of JAJYBX010000256.1, read as the reverse complement.
ATCCTCGCGGCTGGTGTCGAGGAAACGGCCCTCGAGGGCCTGGCGCGGCGCGTAGGCCACCGCGTGCACCAGGAAGTCGAGCTTGCCCCACTTCTTCCGGATCTCGTCGAAGGCCATGACGATCTGGCTGTCGCTGCCCACGTCCATGGGCAGGATCAGGGGGTGCTTCAGGTCTGCGGCCAGCTCCCGCACGTTCTCGCCCAGCCGCTCGTTCTGGTAGGTGAGGCAGAGCTGGGCGCCGGCCTCGGCCACCTTCTG